>NZ_DICC01000007.1:0-45288 GCF_002415215.1 Empedobacter sp. UBA5036 | reverse complement strand
TCTCTTTTTGTTTATTTATTAAAACGTTGCAGCTCCTGCAGTTTCATTTTCTAATTTTCGGTTGATATTTGTTTTCTTACCTGTAGCAAAATCCAAGCTCAAACCAACAACAAACATCGATTTATTATCCCAAATTTTCCCAACACGAGAATAATCTACATATTGTTTATCCATTGTTTTTTGCTTGTAAGTTGACGACATTCCAATCCAATACATTCCTGTAGAAAAAGTCCAATTATTATATTTATAACTCACAAAAGCATGGTTCATGTTTTCTTGTGTGTACAACAAAGCTCCGCCCAACGTGTAATACGGAATATTAAATTGATAATCTACACGAAAGTTTTTGTAAACAGATGATAATGCAAAATAATTTCCGATATAATCATTCTTCAAAATTCTACCATCTTTCGTTTTGAAACGCTCTGTTGCTGGTGCTACATTTACTTTAACAGTTAAAATATCTGTTCCAAAAGGTTTGATAGAACCTGTAATTTGAACACCGTAACGTTGCGACTTTTGAACATTTTCGTACGTTAATTTATACCCTTCTACATTTCCATTAATGATATTTTGCAAATACAATTGATTAATCGGATCTTTTGTATAATGATAAAATGCATTTGTATTTAAATCAAAATATTTTGAATTGAAAGAGTAAATCAAATTATTTCCAAAAGATTTCTGAATAGTTAAATACGGATTTCCTTCTTGTGTAATATTTTCCACAACCTGAATCACGTTTTTACTCAATGCCGAATTCCAAGGACTTGTTGGTTTATACGAACTGGAAAAACGTAAATTTTGATTCTTCGCTAATTCGTAACCCAATACTAATTTTGGCGTAAACGTCCACGTATCTGTGTTTGTATTTTCATTCTTATTATGAACATTCGTCAATCCAACACCTAAACGATTCGACAGCTTTTTCGCTTTTCCTGAATATTCAGAATAGATATATTGTTCTAAATAAATTACATAAGAATTGCAATTATTTTTGATAACTTTACGCTAAACAAGATTTTTGAGTTTGAAAAAAATATTTCTTTTTATCGCACTTTTTACAAGTTTCAATTTATTATATGCGCAAGAACAAGCCGAACGTTCGTTGACAGAATATCGTGTCGAAAGTTTTCAAACACCTTTGGTTGCAAAAAAAATGCTATATGATTGGTTAGGAAAATGGGACAATATTTTGTACAACGAAAAAAATCAACCGTTGTTAGTTTGGTCGAATAAAAACATCATTAATGAATCAAATGAAACTTTTACTTTGATTGCATCGAGCGTAGAAAATGATGAAGAAATGTACGGAACTGTTCAAGTTTTGACGAGTAAGAAACAAGATGCTTTAGCGAAAGATTCTCCTTTTAGAGAATATTTAAACGAGTTTCTAAAAACTATTTCGAAGAAAGAAAACAAAAGCAAAAAGTTTTATAAAGAATATATTAAAGTGGTTTATTAAGCTAAAATATTAGTTACACTTAACTTGTTTAAACTTTTGAATAAATCACCACATAGATACATAGAAATAGATGAATATTTTATATAGAAATCAATAGTTCACTCATAGTTTTTCATCTTTGATGAAAATTATTACACATCTAATTTCATTTATTTTATTTTTAAAAAAACTATATATCAATAATATAAAATTAGTTAAACAAAAAAATCCTCCTTCAATAACTTGAAAGAGGATTTATATTTTATAGAAATTGAATTTCTTAATTATTTCGTTTGAAGAAAGAATCGACAAACTCCATTTTATTGAAAGCTTGCAAATCATTGATTCCTTCACCAACACCAATGTATTTAACTGGAATCTTAAATTGATCTGAAATTCCAATTACCACTCCTCCTTTTGCTGTTCCATCTAATTTTGTAACCGCTAAAGAAGAAACTTCTGTTGCTTGTGTAAATTGTTTTGCTTGCTCAAAAGCATTTTGACCTGTAGAACCATCTAACACTAATAAAACTTCGTGAGGCGCATCTGGAATTACCTTTTGCATCACACGTTTTATTTTTGTCAACTCGTTCATCAAGTTAATTTTGTTGTGCAAACGTCCTGCAGTATCAATCAAAACAACATCTGCATTTTGGGCAACTGCCGACTGAATGGTATCAAATGCAACCGAAGCAGGATCAGAACCCATGGCTTGTTTTACAATTGGCACACCTGCACGCTCCGACCAAATTACTAATTGATCTACAGCCGCCGCACGAAACGTATCTGCTGCTCCAAGAACCACTTTAAGTCCTTGCGATTTGAACTGAGAAGCCAATTTACCAATCGTCGTTGTTTTTCCAACTCCATTTACTCCAACCACCATAATAACGTATGGTACATCTTTCTTCGGAATCGAAAAACCGTTTGTATCTTCTATATTGTTTTCGGAAAGTAAGCCTGCAATTTCTTCGCGAAGAATTAAATCTAACTCAGAAGTCGAAACATATTTATCACGTTCTACACGTTCTTCTATTCGACGAATAATTTTGATCGTTGTTTCAACACCGACATCAGAAGAAATCAATACTTCTTCTAAATCATCTAAAACCTCATCGTCCACTTTAGATTTACCTACTACAGCACGACTGATTTTATCAAATAGAGAAGTTTTAGATTTTTCTAATCCTTCATCTAATTTTTCTTTGCTTTCTTTACCTAATATCTTTTTGAACCAACTCATTAATAAGCTAAATTTCTTAAAATTTTGTACGAAGATACATAAAATATAAGGAAATAAAAAAGCCGCCCTGAAAACGAGGCAGCTCAATTAACCTTAAATATTTTTTGTTAAGGAGATGATTTGATTATTTCGTGAAGAAAGAATCTGCTTCATCAGCGTTAACTACTTTTTCAACAAATACGTAAGCTCCAGATTTTGGAGATTTTACCATTTTGATAACTTTGGTCATTTTTTTAGACCCAGTTTGTAGGGTTGCTACCGTTTTCTTTGCCATCGTCTAAAATTTTATTATTTAATCTCCTTGTGAATTGTATACTTTTTCAATACTGCGTTGTATTTTTTCAACTCAATACGATCTGGAGTATTTTTTTTGTTTTTAGTTGTGATATAACGAGACATTCCTGGCATACCACTTTCTTTATGCTCTGTACATTCTAAAATAACCTGTACTCTGTTTCCTTTTTTTGCCATGGTGTCTTAAATTATTTGATTAAACCTTCTTTACGTGCACGTTTAACAGCCTCATCAACTCCTAATTTGTTGATTGTTTTTAAACCGTGTGCAGAAACTCTTAATGTAATCCACTCACCAGTTTCTGGCATAAAAAATCTCTTTTTGAACAAATTCACTTCAAAAGTGCGTTTTGTTTTATTATTAGCATGAGAAACATTGTTTCCCACTAATCTCTTCTTACCTGTAATTTGACAAATTTTTGACATCTTATTTTGTATTGTCCTATTTTAAACGGAGTGCAAAGTAACAAATTATATATTACTTATACAACTCTTTAGGTTATTAATTTTATATTTTTTTCTTATTTTGTTTATATAACAACTTCTGCGCAAGAGTATAAGCCAAGATAATTCCCATTACCAACAGCGCTATCCTCGCGATTACATCGCCATATTTTGTGTAAAACGTTAATTCACTATTCATTAAAATTGTACCATTTAAGGCACCCTGCTCTCCATATGGTAAAGACTTCATTATATCTCCTCGCTGATTAACGAAAGCCGAAATACCTGAATTTGCAGATCTAACGATAGCGCGTCTATTTTCAATAGCTCTCAAATTACCATATAATAGTAATTGACGATGACCATCGGTAGAGCCCCACCAAGAATCGTTGGTCATTGTGAATATAACATTTGCGCCTTCTCTCACATATTCTGTTGTATAGTCTCCGTAAATAGATTCGTAACATATAACCGGAGCAACAGTAGCGTTGTTTGTTTTATTCTTGAAAACAGAACGATGAGGTTGAATCCCCAACGTTTTTGTTGTGCCGCCAAAGTTAAGCATAAATTCTCCAATAATTGGCATTAAAATGTTTCGATATGGAAAAATTTCTACTCCAGGTACTAATTTACTCTTATGATAAACTTCTATCGAATCGTTTCCACTTATCTGCAAAGCCGAGTTATAAGCGTCGTACCACGTAATTCCATCTCTCATAACAGATGCCGTTTCCGATGCTAAAGATTGCATTGGATAAATTCGCATGATAGATGCTCCTGTTACAAAATGTAAATCTTTTTTGGTTTTTGTCCATTGCTGAATGTCTTGTATAATTAAATCATCATACATATTATCAAAAATCAAAGCAGATGATCCAGGTACGGCAGTTTCTGGTGCAACAACAAATTGAGTTTTTGGTTGAATATTTTTCAGCGCCAATTGTTTCAATTCGTCATAAATCTGCAAACCATCTTTCATATACTTTTCGTTGTATGGATCAAGATCTGGCTGAAGAACTAACACATCAAGTGCTTTTCCCTTTTCTTCGTAATTCGCATAAATAATATAAGAAATACCAATTGGCACAGCAATTAATAATCCAGCATAAATACCTAATTTGTTTAGATACCTCATTTCTTTCTTATTAATATAAGCCGTCAAATAATAGAATACCGTAATATTAACTAACCAAATCCAAAGTGCACCTCCAAAAGTTCCTGTGTATTCGTACCATTGCACCCATTCGTAATATTTTGCAAAACCATTTCCAAGGTTAAACCAAGGCCAAGTCAACTCCCAATTCAAGGTTAGTTTGTCAAAACTCATCCAAATCGCAGGAAGAAAAACCAATCCATACAGATTACCAGCTTTGGTTTTGACGAAATGATATAACTGAAAAACAATTGACATAAACAAGGAATTCGCCACAACTGGAATCAAATAAGCGCTCCACGAATTGTGCAAATCTCCATTCGCGTCCGTTTCTTGTGCATAATGCAACCACCAAATTACAATCGCATTCCAAATAAAGAAAGCTAAAAACGAAAGTCCGAAAATTTTGCGTCCTTTTTTCTTGAATTCTGCGCGTTGCGTGATTTGATGTTCTGCCAACATCAAGGGTACAAATCCTATAAATAATAACAATGGAAAGCCGTGCGATGGCCAACCTGCTGTTAATAATAATCCTGATAAGATTGCGTATGCAATATATTTTTTCATGTCACAAATTTATAATTTCATCATTCAATAACCGATGATATTTGTTTGGAATATTTTATAAATCATTTTGGATGAGAACCTGAAACAAGTTCAGGTAGACTTTCTTTGTCATATTGAACTCATTTCAATATCTCATTCAGTTTTAATATATAATATGCGTGTCAATATAATAATTTGGATTAATTGTTACATCAATCGCTCTTGTAATCGTTGAGTTATTAATCGTTTGCCAATTAGTCGTTGGATTGATTGTTACTTCAGAATCTTTCAATCGCAAAGGCATTGCAAATCCATCCACAACATTTGTATAACGATATTCAACTTTATTTCCACTTTGTTTAAGTTCTAAAGTCGGTACTTTAATTGTTCTTAAATATTGATTGAAAAAAGTATTCAAATTTAATCCAGAAAACTTCGCAATATAATTTTCAATTTGCTCTGTAGTTACAGTTTGATGATAAAATTCTTTATTTAATCCACGTAACATTTGTCTAAATTTTTCATCATTATTCATCCAAGTTCTCAACGTGTGAATCATATTTGCACCTTTATAGTACATATCACCACTACCTTCTTGGTTTACGCCATACACCCCGATAATTGGAATATCATTTTGGATTGCCTTTCTCGTTCCACGCACATATTCGCTTGCCGCATCTTTTCCATGATAAGTTTCTGTGAACAACGTTTCCGAATAAGCCGTAAACGCTTCGTGAATCCACATATCTGCCACATCTTTTTCGGTAATATTATTCCCAAACCATTCGTGACCAGCTTCGTGAACGATGATAAAATCCCATTTCAATCCCCAACCAGAACCTGATAAATCTCGACCCAAATAACCATTTGCAAATTTATTTCCGTACGCAATACCAGATTGATGTTCCATTCCCAAATGCGGAGCTTCAACAATTTTGAAAGAATCTTCGTAAAAAGGATAAGGTCCAAACCAATGTTCGAAACTTTTCAACATTAATTTTGCTTGTTCAAATTGCGATTTTGCTTTATCTATATTATAATCTAATACATAATAATCTAAATCCAATTTACCTTTTTCTCCTTCGAAAGTATCTTTGAAATTGACATAATGTCCGATATATGGAATAATGTTATAATTATTGATTGGATTGACAACTTTCCATGTAGAAATTGTTTTACCATTTTTCTCTTTCTTAGAAACTAATCGTCCATTCCCTATTCCAACCAAATCTTTTGGAGCTATAATTTCCAATTCCATTCCATTATCTGGCTCATCGCCTAAATAATCTTTGTTCGGAAACCAAGCACTTGCGCCCAAACCTTGTACCGCAACAGACATCCAATCGCGACCTTTTTCATCTTTCGTAAAAATCCAACCGCCGTCCCAAGGTGCTTTCACTGCAACACGAGGATTTCCGTTATATTCTAATTCTAATTGATTTGAAGTATTCTTGATAATTTTTCCGACATTAATAAAATAAACATTTCCATCACGTTTGAAATCAGAGATTTTCTTTCCATTCAATTTTACAGCCGAAACCATCATCGGATCTTGTAAATCGATTTGCAATAAATCTGATTGTTGAGGAGCAGTTTTATCAAAGGTAATTGTAGTTTTTCCTTTTATCGATTTTGACTGATAATCTGGCTCTACACTTACTTTATAATGTTTGACATCCCACCAATTTCGGAATTCATTATTCGTCCCGCGAAGCGAATCTTGTCGCGTAAACTCTTGTTTGTTATTAAGTACTTGTGCATTTGTTGTTATCGAGATCAAGCCAAGTAATAGTACTAATTTCTTCATAGTCATTTTTAAAACATATCAAAAATAAGATTATATATTTGATAAATAAGCCAAAAAACTATGATTACAGAAAAATTTAAAGAAAGAATAAATTATTTAAAAAATAATCATTTAATCGTTGAAGCATTGTACGAAATTTTAGATGAATTAAAATTAAAACATAGTGCTTTTACAGGTTTTACGTTTCGAGAAGAAATCGATCCGAAAGGTTTTTTATTGACTGCAGAAGGCGAAGAAAAAACTGGAATTACGATTCGTGTTCCACGCAATATCTTAGATTTTGATTTAGTATTACTTTCTAATGTTTTGATGCACGAAATGGTACATGTTTTTCAGCGTTCGGGTGAAAATCAAATTGAATTGCGAGAAGAACGCGAATGGCAAGCATATACAGAAATGATTTTTCATAAACGATTTCCAAATGTTCCACCATTGACCGATTTTTACATCAAGCAGTTTGGCGAAAAAGCATTGACGTATTACAACAGAATGCCCGATGACATGAAAACGAAATATGCAGATGAAAAAACTGATTTAGAAAAAATTCTGCAAACGATTTACGATAAAGAAAATAAACCAAAAGAAGAACCAAAACCTGAAAATAATACTGAAACAATTTCTTGGCAAGATTTCGAAAAATTAGATATGAGAATTGGTACAATTATCAATGCAAATGATTTTCCGAAAGCAAGAAATCCTGCTTATCAATTAGAAATTGATTTTGGTCCGTTAGGAATCAAGAAAAGTTCGGCACAAATTACATCGCTTTATAACAAAGAAGAATTGATTGGAAAACAAATAATGGCTGTGGTTAACTTTCCGAAAAAACAAATTGCCACTTTTATGAGCGAATGTCTCGTGATGGGCGTTTATGGAAATAATAAAGATGTTATTCTCTTGAATCCCGAACGAAAAGTTGAAAACGGAAGTAAGATTGGGTAATATTGAGACTAAGACTAAGACTAAGACTGAGGTTAAGGCTGAGATAAAATTTGAGTTTGATTAAAACTGATGAGTAAACAAACTTTTAAAACAATTATTATTTTCTCACAACATAGATTGAGATTGAGACTAAGACTGAGATAAAGTTTGAGTTTAAGTATATAACTTAACGCTGACATTTTATCAACCAATAAACTGACTTTTTTATCGATAAATAATCAAATCATTAATCATAATCTGACAACCTGACATCTAAAATCTATTGGATGTCATTTTTTTTATGTTGGCACAAAGATTGACTATTCTGGTGTAGCATCATTTTTGATGATGTGTAAAAGTTTAAAATAAATCATTAATAATATAAAAAATAACTAAACAATATGAGCAAAATAATCGGAATCGACTTAGGTACAACGAACTCTTGTGTTTCTGTAATGGAAGGTAGCGAGCCAGTTGTAATTCCAAATGCAGAAGGTAAAAGAACTACTCCATCTATCGTAGCATTCGTAGAAGGAGGGGAAATTAAAGTTGGTGATTCAGCAAAACGTCAAGCTGTAACAAACCCAAAGAAAACGATTTATTCTATTAAACGTTTCATGGGAACTAAATTTAATAATGATGCAGATGAAATCGGTCGTGTTCCTTATTCAGTTGTAAAAGGAAACAATGATACGCCAGCAGTTGATATTGATGGACGTAACTATACTCCACAAGAAATCTCAGCAATGATTTTACAAAAAATGAAAAAAACTGCTGAAGATTATTTAGGACAAGAAGTATCAAGAGCGGTAATTACTGTACCAGCTTATTTTAACGATGCTCAACGTCAAGCAACTAAAGAAGCTGGTGAAATTGCAGGTCTTAAAGTAGAACGTATTATCAACGAGCCTACTGCTGCTGCATTAGCTTACGGATTAGACAAAGCAAACTCAGATAAAAAAATCGTTGTTTACGATTTAGGTGGTGGTACTTTTGACGTATCTATCCTAGAATTAGGTGACGGTGTATTCGAAGTGTTATCTACAAACGGTGATACACACTTAGGAGGTGATGATTTTGATGATGCAATCATCAATTGGTTAGCTTCTGAATTCCAAGCGAAAGAAGGTGTAGATTTGAAAAAAGACGCAATGGCTTTACAACGTTTACGTGAAGCTGCTGAAAAAGCTAAAATCGAATTATCTTCTTCTGCTCAAACAGAAATTAATTTACCATACGTTACAGCTAACGAAACAGGACCAAAACACTTAGTAGAAATTTTAACTCGTTCTAAATTTGATCAGTTAACAGAAGATTTAGTACGTCGTTCTATGGAGCCTTGTAAAAAAGCGTTATCTGATGCAGGTTTATCAATCAACGATATCGACGAAGTTATCTTAGTTGGTGGATCTACACGTATGCCAAAAATCCAAGAAGAAGTAGAAAAATTCTTCGGTAAAAAACCATCTAAAGGAGTTAATCCAGACGAGGTTGTTGCAATTGGTGCAGCTATCCAAGGAGGTGTTTTAACAGGTGATGTAAAAGACGTATTATTATTAGACGTTACACCATTATCTTTAGGTATCGAAACTTTAGGAGGAGTATTCACAAAATTAATTGAAGCGAATACAACAATTCCAACTAAAAAATCTGAAGTTTTCTCAACTGCAGTTGACAATCAACCAGCAGTAACATTAAGAATTGGTCAAGGAGAGCGTCCATTATTCAACGATAACAAAGAAATCGGACGTTTTGACTTAGTAGATATTCCACCAGCACAAAGAGGTGTTCCTCAAATCGAAGTAACATTTGATATTGATGCGAATGGTATCTTAAGTGTATCTGCAAAAGATAAAGGAACAGGAAAAGAGCAATCAATCAAAATTGAAGCTTCATCTGGATTATCTGATGCTGATATCGAAAGAATGAAAAAAGAAGCACAAGAAAATGCTGCAAAAGACGAAGAAGCAAAAAACAAAATTGAAAAAGTAAATGCTGCTGACGCGTTAATTTTCCAAACAGAAAAACAATTGACTGAGTACGGAGATAAAATTCCTGCTGACAAAAAACAACCAATTGAAGAAGCTTTAGCTGAGGTTAAATCTGCTCACGCTGCTCAAGACGTTGCTGCAATTGATGCTTCTATGGAAAAATTAAATACAGCTTGGAATGCTGCTTCACAAGAAATTTATGCTGCAATGAACGAAGGTCAAGAAAGTGGTGCACAAGCGCAACCAGGAGCTGATCAAGGTCAAGCAAAAAATGATGGTGTTGAAGACGTAGACTTCGAAGAAGTTAAATAATAGAATTTCATTTATCAATAGGAAAGCCTCGCATTGCGAGGCTTTTTTGTGTTTATTAATATAAATAGTTTATTTTTTAAATCATCTCGGTTTCATACAATACAAAAAATCCACTTAAAATCATTTAAGTGGATTTTTTTAATTCTAAATTTATATTTTACTGATGTTGTTGTGCATCAATTACAGCAATGGTAACCATATTCACAATTTCGCGAACAGTGCTATCCAATTGTAACAAATGAATTGGTTTTTTCATTCCGATCAAAATTGGTCCAACCGCTTCTATATTTCCTAATTCTTGTAATAATTTATACGAAATATTCGCTGATTCAAGATTTGGAAAAACTAATGTATTCGCATGCGTTCCTGCTAATTTAGAAAACGGAAAATTACTTTGTAATTTCTCTTTATTCACTGCAAAATTTGCCTGAATATCACCATCAACTAAAACATCTGGATGATTTTGATGTAGATAATTCACTGCATTCTGAACTTTAGAAACCGTTTCTCCTTTATTTGATCCGAAGTTTGAA
This sequence comes from Empedobacter sp. UBA5036, assembly GCF_002415215.1. Taxonomy (NCBI): domain Bacteria; kingdom Pseudomonadati; phylum Bacteroidota; class Flavobacteriia; order Flavobacteriales; family Weeksellaceae; genus Empedobacter; species Empedobacter sp. UBA5036. The sequence goes on along the minus strand of NZ_DICC01000007.1, from coordinate 34,601 downwards.
TAAGATAATAATGCAATCTTTGGTTCAATTTTAAATTTCTTAATTGTTTCGTTAAATTGCAATGTAATGTTAACTAAATCCTCTGAAGTTGGATCTAAATTAACCGTTGTATCACCTAAGAAAACTGGTCCTTTTTCCGTCAACATCATATACATACTCGCAACTTTTTGACCTTGTTCCGCTCCAATTAATTCTAAAGCTGGACGAATCGCTTGCGAATAATTTTTCGTCATTCCCGAAATCATTGCATCTGCATAACCAAACTCAACCATACATGATCCAAAATAATTACGATCTCTCAATAATTTTTTCGCGTCAGATTTTGAGATTCCTTTTCGTTGACGTTTCGAGTAAATAAAATCAACGAATTGATTGTATCTATCCGAATCTTCTTCTGCATTTGTATCAACAATTTCAACATCTTCCAAATCCAACATATACTCTTTGATCATTTGTTGAATTTTATTTTTCTTTCCTAAAATAATTGGAATAGCGATTTTTTCTTCCTTTACAATTTGCGCCGCACGAAGAATTTCGAAACGATCTCCTTCAGCAAAAACAACACGTTTTGGATTTGATTTCGCCGTTTGTGTCAAATTACGCATAATCGTACTTTCTTTTCCGATTCGCTTAATTAAGGATAATTTATATTCTTCGAAATCTGTAATTGTATTCTTTGCAACACCAGTTTCTATCGCCGCTTTTGCAACCGCAGCCGAAACTTCTGGTAACAAACGTGGATCATTAGGTTTTGGAATAATATAATCTTTTCCAAATTTGATCGAATGATTATTGTATGCTTGCGTCACAACTTCAGGAACTGGTTCTTTTGCTAATTCTGCAATTGCTCGAACAGCAGCAATTTTCATTTCCTCATTAATTGTCGTCGAACGAACATCTAACGCTCCTCTAAAAATATACGGAAACCCAAGTACATTATTCACCTGGTTTGGATAATCAGAACGCCCAGTTCCCATAATAATATCTTGACGCGTCGCAACTGCTAAATCGTACGCAATCTCTGGATTTGGATTTGCCATTGCTAACACAATTGGATTTTCTGCCATTGTATTCAACATATCTGCTGATAAAACATCTGCAGCCGATAAACCGATAAAAACATCTGCATCTTTAACAGCATCTGCCAATGTCGAAATATCACGATCTGTTGCCCATTCTGCTTTAGAAGGATCAAGATTATCACGGTCAGAACGGATTACGCCTTTACTGTCTAACATCACGATATTTTCTTTCGTTGCACCAACAGAAATATACATTCCTGTACACGAAATTGCCGCAGCACCAGCTCCGTTTACTACAATTTTAACTTTAGAAATATTTTTTCCTTGTAATTCACATGCATTAATCAACGCTGCACCAGAAATAATAGCTGTTCCGTGTTGATCGTCGTGCATAACTGGGATATTCATTTCAGCTTTCAAACGTTTCTCAATTTCGAAACACTCAGGCGCTTTAATATCCTCTAAATTAATTCCTCCAAAAGTAGGCTCTAAAGCTTTTACCGTATTGATAAATTCATCAACATTTTTTGTATCCAATTCGATATCGAAAACATCAATATCAGCAAAAATTTTGAATAGAAGACCTTTACCTTCCATCACCGGTTTTGAAGCTACCGCACCAATATCTCCCAAGCCTAAAACGGCTGTACCGTTACTAATAACTGCAACCAGATTTCCTTTTGCTGTGTACTTATAAGCATTTTCTGGATCTTTTTCAATCTCTAAACAAGGCTCCGCAACACCTGGTGAATAAGCAAGCGATAAATCACGTTGTGTATTCGTAGGTTTTGTAGGCACTACTGCAATCTTTCCTGGTTGACCCATTGAATGGTAATTCAATGCATCTTTCTTACGATTGTCATTCATTTCTCTGTGGTTTATATTTTTTCAAAATAAATTTAGGTAAAATATATTCAACCCACTTATGACAGATGTTAGATTTTGATATTTTATTAAAATAAATTATCGAGTTATACAATTTTGAAGTTAATAATTATGAGGTTGATAAATTAAAAATTAAATCGAGTGGTAAACATAACTTGAGTTGGTCTCAACTTATAGATAAATCGTTGTTCATAATTGGAAGAAAAACTGTTTTGAGAAAAATATTTTTCATTAAAAAGATTATAAGCAGACAATTCAAAATCTATTTTCTTCTTTTTTAATGAATAACGATACATTAAATCTCCGAAAGTTGAATTTGGATTTAATCTTGAATCATCATTAACATACAAATCAAAATTAAGTTTTATATAATGCTGATCTGCAGGAAAAAAATGTAATCCTATTTGGTGGATTTGATTGGTGATTGAACGTGATTCAGATTCCTTTGAAAACTTATTTTTATAATTTGTTAAACCGTATTTATATTCAAAAGTCATCCAACTTAATAATCTGAAAGATGCATCAAAATTAGAAGTTAAAATGGTATTGTGAATTTCGATTAAATCATCATTTAATAATTGATCGTAGGTTGTAAAATTATAACCTCCAGCTAAATTAAATGTTGTCTTAATTTTAGAAAAATATTGACTTATTTTAGCATTAACAGAATGTGTTTTTTGATGATTTTTTAAGTTCAAAGCTTCTAAAACTGTACTTGCATCCGCATTATAGCTGTAATTGTAGATTAAGTTATTTTCTGACCAATTGTACGAATATCCAAAATTGATAAACCTAGATTTTATCGGATTTTTATACTCGAAACGTAAAGAAGAAATCCATTTTTTTACTTCGTTAAAATTTCCGTCATTTTGTTGAATAGAATTGTATCGATACAATATAAATCCTTCGTGCAAACGTGTTAAACTCCCCAAATCATTAGAGAAATTATGCGAGGTTGATACTTTCCAGAATTTTGAAAATTCTAAACCTATATTAAATTTTGGTTCGATGTAAAAACGATTGTATGAAGTTTTATTTCCGAAAGAATTATTCTCTAAATTATACCACTGAAAAGGAATTCCAAAAGAAAAATTAAGTCGATTCTTTCTGTACGAAAAGTTATTTTCTACATACGGATTTAAAGTTGACCAGCGTGTATTGTTAGTAAAAGTAGAATTTATTGGTTGATTATCTGCTAACAAATCACTTTTCATTGTATGATTGGTGTACTTAATTCCAATTTTTGATTGTAGCGTTAAAGCTTTTATTCCTTTTGAAAATTCAGCGAAATTATTTGTCGAAAATTTCTCAAAATTAATTTGTTGAAACACATTTTGATAATCATTTCCGTTGTTTATAAAATCAGTAAAAACTCCAGGAGAAACACTTAAATTCTCGTTATAATTTCTGTATGCAATAACAGAACGCAACGTAATTAATTGTTTACCAACTTTCTTGATTGTATTAAACTGATTGGTAAACTGCCGATTTGGTTGTGTTAATCGTTGTGTAATAAAATTATTATTTTGATTGAGATCTCCTCTCGAACTGTTCCAGTCTCCTTTAAATTCCAAGACATTTTCAAGATAATTTTTAGAACTATTTTGAGATAATGTTGCTTTTAGATTAAGACTTTCTATTTGCAAATAATTTTTTTTGATTTCGTTGAGAAATATATCACCTGTTGGTAAAAAATATTGTGTGTTTGTTTCTCCGAATCGCTTTTGAAAATCGTTGTGATAAGACAAGTTAATTCGTAAATCTAGCTCTTTTTTTAATTTAAAAAGATGATTCCAAGAACCAATATTTATTGCATTATCTAACCAACGTTCGCCATCAAAATTGGGAGTTTGTACACCTGCAATTGATAACCAACTTTCGTTCGAAAATTTTTCAGAGTCATTTAAAAAATCTTCAAGACTTAAGGTTTTTAATTGACGAGAAACATCATTTCCACGATTATTTCCTTGATAAGAACCTATCATTTGTTGCTTTTTTGTGAACAACATTGGTGTAATATTCGCCTGATACAACAATGGTGAAGCGCCAAGACCAACTTCTGCTTTACCAGAATAGGTAATTTTGCTTTTTAATTTGATATTTAATGCGGCTTTAGAGCTATAAACCAAACTGTCTAAAATCTTGATCGGTTGATGATTCTCTAAAATTTGTACTTTATCCACAGCGTCTGCAGAAAGATTTTCGTTTGCTAATGCATATTTTCCGCCCAACAAATCCATTCCTTCGATGTAGTATTTATTGATTGGTTCGCCTTGATACAAGATTCTACCAGAATTTTCGATTTCTATTCCAGGCATTTTTTTGATCACATCTGCTATAGAACGGTCTTTTATATCTTTAAAATTACTGACATCATAGGCAATTGTGTCGCCTTTTTTGCGAATTGGAGATTCTTTTAATTTAACTTCTTTTAACTCGATAGCTTTTTCTTGTAAAGTGAAATCAAAGTTTGTAGACGATTCATTTACCAAATCTGAAGTAAAAGCATAATTCATCGCACGAACCTTAATTTCATAGGTTTCGTGCGATGGATTATCTATTTTGATAGAATATTTACCGTCCGATTTTGTAATAAAATACGCCAAGGTTTCTTCCGAAGTACTTGGAGAAATGGTAACGTTAGCACCAGATATAGGTTTTCCTTCCTCATTTTTTACAACACCAGAAATGGTAAGTTGTGCAAAAATAAAGTGAAAAAATAAAGCAAATAATAGTGTTAATTGGGCTTTCAAAAATTAATATGATTACTTTTTTCTAAAAAAACATTTTCGCTTTTTAATTTATTATCTATCTTTTTTTCCATTTCAGCTGGTGAAATATTAGAGCTTGTTATATTAAGACTTTTTAAGTTTTGTATAATTTCAACTCCCCTATTTTCATATATTTTTTTGTAATCCTCTAAATTCACTTTTTTTGATTTTGTAAAATCTTTTGTTAAATCAGGTTTTGTATTATTTTGATTAATCTCAATTGCAGAAAAATGGAAATAATTATTGTCATCATAGATTTCTAAAATAAGCCCTGGTAATCCTCCAAATTTGTATGGACCAACACTGTTTGGTATTTCTTCTGTGTACCAAGCTGTCCATTTTCGCCCTAAATATGTTGTTGTTGCTTTTTTTATAATTAAATCCAGCTGAGTTTTTTGCTCATTTTCTATTTTCCAATTTATTTCCTCAATAGGCTGATTTAATAGGTAAATATTTCTATTTACTTTACTTAATATTTTATTTGTTCCATTATTTCTTATTATAGTATGATTAATGATTGGGGATGGGTATTTTTCTTTTATAGCAGCTATATTTAGTGTGTTATTTGTTATAAATTCTTGAGTATTTTTAGCATTTAATCCTTGAAGATAATTATCGTAGTTTACCTTTTTTGGACTTATATAAATTGTACTATCTTTTGCAATATACAAATCCATTTCTTCATATTTTACTTCTTTTTTTACAGAATCAGTTACAAATTTCACGTCATATACAACTTTATATGTTTGTGCTTGAATAAAAAAAGAGGATAAAATAAATAATATGAATATTTTTTTCATAACTCTATTTATAAAGTATAGCATTAACTAAGTTTAATGCTATACCTCTTATTATTTAATTACAATAAACTTCCATTTCTTCATAAAGTTCTACAGCAAAATCTATAACATCTCCTAAAGGACCACAATCTTCATATACAAATCCAACTCCACATCTTTCAACAGATACATCCCAGCATTCTACTGAAGTTACATCTTGTTTATCTTCAGTTTCTGTTTCATTTGCCATTGCAAAAGTTCCGATAAGTGCAAAAGCACTTGCTAATAACATTTTCTTCATTTTTTAAGTAATTTAGTTTTTTAATAATCAATCATAGTTTGCAACCTACAATTGCCTCATTAACGTTAATTACATCAATAATAATAATAATAATAATAATACACAAATCTTTTTGCAACTTAAGTATATAAAAACAAATAATTTAATATTTGGTTTATTCTAATTCAATAGGGTTATAAGGCATTCCACCAAAATTGGTTATAGGTTTCTTATTTTCGTCAAGTGCAACTCCTTTTAACCTTTCAGCTGCATTTTCATGATAATCTTTTTCAGCTTTATAGAATTCTGTTTTCTTAACTTTTATAGGTGTTTTTTCACCTTGTGCTAAATAGATTTGTTTAGGATTTTGGTTGCTAGCGTTTGCTGTAAAATGATAATGTTCTTTATCATCATAAATCTCTAAAATAAGACCAGGCAAACCATAAAATTTATACGGACCAGCATTCATTGGGATTTCGTCAGTGTACCAAGCCGTCCATTTTCTACCACCGTAGTTTACAGTCGCTTTTTTTGCAGTATAATTCAAGATTTGTTTGGTGTCATTCAGTAGTTTCCAATCTAATTTTGGTAACGTTTCTTTGTAAAAAAATGAATCGTGATAAATTTTATCTGCAAAAGTCAATTGATCTTTTTCTTTATCGATAATAATTTGATATCTAAAGGCAGATTTGAAACGTTGAGCCATACTAATATTAATATCATTTGCATTAACTGTTCCCAAATGACTATGTTTTTCGTCTATAGAATCTGATCCTATTCTATTGTAATCGACGAATTTATTGTAACGTTTACCAATTTGTAGAAGTGCTAAACCAGCTTTCGCTTTTTCCGGGTTTTTTATATTACGAACAACTTTGTAATCGTAAGTTATATTGTAATCAGATAACTCGAAATTTGTTTGGGAGTAATTAGAAGAATTGAATGTCGCGTCAGTTTTTATTTGTGGCTGTGCATATACAATGCAACCAATAAAAATGATAAAATAGTATAGTAATTTCATTATAAGGTTGTTAATTATGATGAAATTACTATAAATATTTTTATTCTACAAATATAGTATTAATTTATTTTTAAATTATTTACCACGTCAACCAACTTTTTAGTTAAGTTTTTACGGTTGAATTGTTGAACTTCGTCTTCGTTTGTTTCAAATTTTTGAAGAGGATTTCTTAACCATTGGTTATAAATAGAAAGGATGAAAGATTTTATTTCAGTAACATCTTGATGGCTAAAATAATCGCCAGCTTTCGTTTTATGCAGTATTTTTTGAACATCAGCATCTGCTGGACCAACTGCTAAAATAGGATTTCCAGTCGCCATATATTCAAATAACTTTCCAGGAATAATTCCTTTAGATGCAACATTATCAAAGTTGGTCAAAATCAAAACATTTGCTGTATTAATAGCGTTCAATGACTCTTGATGTGAAACGTAACCATGTGCAACCAAGTTTTTCTCTAAACCTGCATCAATCACTGTTTGTTTGACGTCATCAGCTAAAGAACCATAAAAATTAAGTTTTAAATCTTCTTTGAATGATTGATTTTCGGAAGTTAATTCAGCTAAAGCTTTCCACAATGCAACAGGATTTCGAAGCATTTCCAAACCTCCAGAATACGTCAAATGAAAGTGATTTTGATCTTTTTCTGTTTGTTGTTTTACTTCTTCAAAACCATTTGTAATTACTTCTACATGTTTTGCACCAATCTTCTTGAAATTTTCTCCATCAGCATAACTTGTTGCTAAAACAACATCTGCTTTTTGCATTACTTCACGCTCTAAATCTTCGTGTTTTTTTGCAGCCCAAAAAGTTAATTTCAATTCTTTGTGATAACTAATTTGAGTCCATGGATCACGAAAATCTGCCAACCATTTGAGATTTGGTAATTGTTTTTTCAATTTCAAACCGATTAAATGTAAGCTATGAGGCGGACCAGAAGTTACAATCGTATCGATATTTTCTTTTTGTAAAAAGTTTTTTAAATATTCAGCAGAAGGATTTACCCAAAACTTACGTGCATCTGGAATAAAGAAATTCCCTCTTACAAAAACCGACAACTTCGACATAAAAGATTGATTTTCTTTTTTCTCGAAATGTCCACCTTTATAAGCTTTATTCTTTGGATTCAGTTTTTCTGCTAACTGATAAGGTTCCCAAATTTTATTCTTGATGATTTTAACTTTTGGATTAATGTCCTTGGCTAAAGTTTCATCGAGAATTGGATAAGAAGGATTTTCTGGAATATAAACATAGGTTTCATATCCAAATTCAGGAAGATATTTTGTGAATTTCAACCATCTTTGAACACCAGGACCTCCCGCAGGAGGCCAGTAATAGGTGATGATTAATATTTTTTTCATTCCAAAATTAAGCCTTTTCAGCGACTAAGTTTAAATTCTCTTTTATAGAACATTTTTTATATCCCAAATAAATACCTCCAGCCACAACGATTAAAAGTAAAATATTCGAAACTATCACAATCATATTTCCAGTAGAAATAACTTGTGGTTTAAATTCCATCACGATTGTATGATTTCCCTTTTGTACAGGAACTGCACGCAATACGTAATTCGCTTTTTCGATCGGAACTTCCTTTCCATCAACTGTTGCAGTCCATCCATGTGGATAATAAACTTCTGAGAAAACAGCAATTTGATCTGTATTAGAAGAAGATTTATACGTCATCTTCATTGGTGAATAATCAACCAATTCAATTTTCGCATTAGTATCTGCCGAAACATTCATGTTTTTATTCTCAACCAAATCTTTACGTAAAATTACAGTGTTATTAATTGGTGTAGAATTTATCGCTAAGATTTCATCATTTGCATTTTCTGTCCATTTGATATTTGAAGCCAACCACGCACTTCCAAAAGCTGTAGGATTTTGCTGTACTTGGGGTTCCGTTGGACTTCCATGAATAATGTATTTCGTATTCATCATATTCAATACATTAATCAAACCTGTTTCATCTTTGATTCCGTATTTTTTCAATTGTGGATCTTGAGAAAAATAGATATCCACAACATCTTGGTATTTCCCTAATTTCGCTGCATGATAACCACCAATCGAAGGAACAAAATATGAAGTTCCAGCTTCGTTAAATGTACTCAAAACCGTATTGTAAACACGGAAATGTGATTTATCTTGTTTTGATATGTTCGATAATAAATTATTCAACGGAACTTTGTAAGCAATTTGTGCTACATTATTGTTGTTCTGAGCTTCGGTTTGTAAACGAGGCGACATTTCCGTTGGGAAAGGATTATCAACAATGTATTTAGATACAAAATTATCTTCGTTCAAATATCTTTTATTCACCGTAAATCCATCAATAAAAGCCAATGCACCAATCGCTAAAATGACGATAATTGGTTTTTTGATAAACTTGAATAAATAAGCCAACAACAAAGCCATTGTGAACAAAACAAAAATCAATGTGCGAACTGTATCCGCTTTAAACATTGCAATTCTATCTTGAATTAATGCTTCATCTAATCGTTTTATCAATCCATCCCAAAGTCCGATTGCATTTGGATTTGCTTGCTGAATTTGTCCGATTAATTGTTCAGTCATTAATTTTTCATTCTCTGATGTAAATGGAAAAATCATTCCACCGAATAAGAAGAATATAATTAAAATTCCAACTGTAGAACCACCAGCTATATAAAGTACTTTCTTTTTGAATTCATCTGATTCGTCAGAATTAAAGAAATAATATAAAGTCAAAATTGCTAAGAAAGGCATTGTAAATTCGGCAATTACCAAGATTGATGATACAGCGCGAAACTTATCATACATCGGGAAATAATCAATAAATAAGTTCGTAACGAATGGTAAATTTTTACCCCATGCCAAAATGAAACTTAGAATCGTTGCTCCAACTAACCATTTTTTATAGGTCGCGTATTTTCCACGTACCATAAACATTCCGATAATAAACAAGAAAACGACTACAGCTCCCTGATAAGCTGGACCAGAAGTTCCTGGCTGATCTCCCCAATATGCACTTCTCGGTTGACTTGCCACAGCTTGAAAAACTTGCTGATTGAACTCGTCTTCACCAAGACTATATTGTGTATTTTGTAATTCTGATGTATAATTCTTTAAATCTTCTGGATTCGTTTGCGAACCACCACCCATCAAATTTGGAATAAAAAGATTTAATGTTTCTAATTTTCCATAACTCCATTGTGTGATATAATCGTGATCTAATCCGTTCGAATTCTTTTTCAACAAGGTCATCTCAGATTTTCCACGAGTTGTTTCTTTACTGTATTCGTAAGTTGACAATAATCGATTTGCATTCAATCCTGCTGCAATAATTAAAGCGACAACTACTAATGCAGATGATTTTAAGAAATCTGGTAATTCTTTTTTCTTTAAACTATCAATAAATTGAACAATTGCAAAAACCAACATCGCTAAAAACAAATAGAACGTCATTTGAATGTGATTGGCTTGTAATTGCAATCCCATAAACAAGGTTGTAAGTACAAAACCTGCAATGTATTTTTTACGATACAATAAAAGAATTCCGGCAACAAAAGGCGCGAAATAACCAATTGTATGGAGCTTTCCGTTATGCCCTGCTGCAATCAGCTCAAAATAATACGAACTAAAAGCAAAGAAAATTGCACCGACTAAAGCATATTGCCACTTTTTGAAAAGCGTTAAGCCAAGAATAAAAAATCCTGTAAACAACAAGAAAATGTAATCTGCTGGACGCGGTAAAAATCTGAATGCGCCATCAATGGTTTTGATGATATCAAAACTATATTTCGCACCAGTTTGATAGGTTGGCATTCCACCAAACATCGCATCAGACCAATAGACATTTTCTCCTGTTTTGTCTTGATACGTCAACATTTCTTGCGCACTACCCTTGTAGTTGATAATATCAGGCTGAATAACAGATTTTCCCGATAAAACTGGTGAACAATACACCAATGCAATCACTGCAAAAAGCAGCAATGAGATAAGAACGTAGAGTAAATTCTTTTTATTTTTCATCCTTTTTTTCTTCGATTATTTCGTAATCCACCGTTTCGGCGTCTATATTATATTTCGGTTTGTCGAAAGATGTGTTTGGTTTCGATTCGTTGTACGAATCATTTGAGTTTTGGCTCTGATTATAAGCATTTCTTTGCTGATTAATTGCTTCTTGAAAAACCTTTTTCACTGCAAATACTTTTCTTAAAAATCTAAAAATCGTTAAGAAAATAATACTTAAAATTAGAACCCAAAGAATTGTTTTCATTTTAGTTAACTGTTGTGACAGTTGTAACCGACTCAGTCATCGTTTGTTTTTGACCTTGCGCTTCTACTGTACGTTTTAATGTTTCCTTTTTCGTTAAATTAACTTTGTTGATCCAACCAGATTTAGTGTCCAACAAAATTTTACCATCTACATTCGCACTACTATTCGCAGACATTGTAACACCTTGTTGCGACTCATTACCTTTCAAACTTTGCGTTCCATTTACAGTAATTGTCGTATTTGCAGGCTCAACACTTGATAAAGTTCTCTTCATTGAAATATTTCCTTTCATTGGACCTTGATCAATTTTTTGACTATCGCTCCAAGATTCTTTAAGCGCTAAGGTTTTGTTAGGGAAAATATTCATCGTTTCTTCAAACTGAGAAGAAATCGCTTGTTTGTTTAATGAATTGTCGATAATCTGTGTAAAGAATTTGAACTCTTCTGCAGAAACTTGTTTTTTCACAGAATTAAGAATTGAAGTTTTGATTCCTTCTAATCCATCAACGCTTACAACTTTTCCTTTCTGATCAACTTTCATTGTATACGTTTTCCCTGTCATCGCTTTGTAAATCGACCAAGAAACCGCAATATCTTTGTTCGCTGGTTTTACAGCATTTGTATCATACGAAATTGATTTTCCCGAAGGATCTGTCATTTTCTCGCTATATTGTTTAGATTTCACTTCTAATGTATACACACCATCTTTGAAATCTTTTACCGTATAATCAATTTGTTTTTTACTTTCACTTGACATTTTTTGAGATTGTTTCCCATCCGAAGCCGTGTGAGTTGTTTTGATTCCCAACGTCATTGGATAAGTTTTTCCTATCTCCAAATTGTATTTGTATGCATATTTGTCATCTGCACCTTTTGTTATTGCTACAACTTCTGACTCAACAGGCGTTTCAGCGACTTTCAAAGAATCTGTTGTTTCTGTTTTGGCAACTGTATCGCCTTTTTCGTTCACAATTAATTCTTTTCCGTCTTTATCTTTTCCTACGACTTTATCATCTTTTTTACATGAAACAACTGCCACTGCAACAGCCATCATGAATAGTATTTTTTTCATATAAATATTTATGTTTGATAATTGGTTTATTGCCAAAATCAATCCAAAAATAAGGATTTTAGTTGATTTTTTAACATTAAGATTTTAAATCAATCATACATAATTACTTATCAGAAATTCAATTCAAATAAGAAAAGCCATTCTAATGAATGGCTTTTCTTATTTGATAAATGGAATAGCAAGCGATAAACTGAAATAGTGATTTCTCGATTTAATGTCATCTTCTTTATTAAAATTGGTTATTCCGTATGTATAACGCGCATTGATAGAAGCACCGAATTTAAAATCATACCCAATTCCTCCAACTACAGAAAAGTCCAAATCTTTAAAATCATCAATATCATCTTTTAGATCTACTCGTTCAGAAATTGTTTGAATAATACCTTGATGATTCCTGATATCTATTTGACGTGTATATTTTCCCAAATAAAAATAAGAAAGTTGCGGACCTACTTCGAAAGTCATTCCATTCTCCATCTTATATTTTGCAAGAACAGGTAAGGCAATATAGTCTGTTTTAAATTTTCCTTCAGATTCATACATTAAACCTTCAAAACTAAAATCTTCTTTTGTTCTGAAACCTTGTGAAGAATATAAAAGTTCTGGTTGAATTGAAAAATTTTTATCAAAAGGGATGTTAACATAAATGCCTACTGATGGCCCAAATTTGAATTTAGAGTTAATAAGCTCTTTATTTTCTGAAAAGCTAACATTAGAAAAATTAGAACCTAATCTCATTCCTAAAGTTGTTTGCGCTTGCGCAAACATGCTTAAACTGATAAAAGTTAATAAAGTGTAGATTTTTTTCATACAATACTATTTTATAGTAAAAATAATAATAATAATAATTGAGAGTTGAAGAAATAAGTATCAACAAAAAAAGCCTCCCAAATTGGGAGGCTTTTTACTATATAATCGAATAGATTATGCTTCTTCTGTACTTTCAGTTTCAGCAGCTGGTGCAGCTTCTTCTTTTTTAGTACTTTTTTTACTACGACGTGTAGTTGCTTTTTTCTCTACTTTCGCGTTAGTGTAGATATCATTGAAATCTACTAACTCGATCATTGCAGTATCAGCACCGTCACCTAAACGGAATCCTGTTTTGATGATACGAGTGTATCCTCCTGGACGATTTGCAATTTTAGGAGCTACAGTTCTGAATAATTCAGTTACAGCTTCTTTATCTTGTAAGTATGAAAATACAACGCGACGGTTGTTAGTATCGTCTGTTTTAGACTTTGTCAATAAAGGCTCAACATATGTTTGTAATGCTTTAGCCTTTGCTACTGTTGTGTTAATTCTCTTGTGAGTAATCAACGCTATAGCTAAATTAGATAATAAAGCTCTTCTATGAGAGGCAGTTCTACCTAAATGGTTAAATTTTTTTCCGTGTCTCATTTTTTAATAAAATTATTCTACGTCTAACTTATATTTTACGATGTCCATTCCAAAGTTAAGACCTTTGCTGTCCACCAATTCTTCTAACTCTGTAAGAGATTTCTTACCAAAGTTTCTGAATTTCATTAAGTCAGACTTAGCGAAAGAAACTAATTCGCCTAATGTTTCAACTTCAGCTGCTTTTAAACAATTTAATGCTCTTACTGATAAATCCATATCTACCAATTTTGTTTTCAATAATTGGCGCATATGTAATGCTTCTTCATCATAAGTTTCACCAGATGCAACTTCTTCCGCTTCTAATGTAATTCTCTCATCTGAGAATAACATAAAGTGGTGAATTAAGATTTTAGCTGCTTCAGTTAAAGCATCTTGAGGTGTTATAGAACCATCTGTTGTAATTTCAAAAACTAATTTTTCGTAGTCAGTTTTTTGTTCTACACGATAGTTTTCAATTGCGTATTTTACATTCTTAATTGGAGTGTAAATTGAGTCAATTGCTATAGTACCGATTGGCGCAGAAGCCTTTTTATTCTCATCAGCTGGTACGTATCCTCTACCTTTTTCGATTGTAAATGTAATTGTTACGTTTACTTTAGCGTCTAAGTTAGCGATAACTAATTCAGGGTTTAAAACTTGGAATCCAGAAATAAATTTCCCTAAATCACCTGCTGTTAATTGATCTTGCCCTGAGATAGTAGCAGTTACAGTTTCAGCATCTGATTCATCAATTTGTTTCTTAAAACGAACCTTTTTCAGATTTAAAATGATCTCTGTAACATCTTCCACTACTCCTGGAATAGTTGAAAATTCGTGCTCAACTCCTTCAATTTTGATTGAAGTGATCGCATATCCTTCTAATGAAGAAAGTAACACTCTACGTAGAGCATTTCCAACTGTAATCCCGTATCCTGGCTCTAATGGACGGAACTCGAATTGTCCGAATTTAGAGTCAGACTCTACTAAGATTACTTTGTCAGGTTTGATGAAATTTAAAATAGTCATTTTATTAGTCTGATTTTAAGGTTTATTTAGAATATAACTCGACGATTAATTGCTCTTTAATATCTTCTGGAATTTGAACTCTTTCTGGAGCTTTTGTGAAAGTTCCTGATTTTTGTTCGTCGTTCCAAATTAACCAATCGTACTCGCTACGTGCGTGTAAAGAGTTTGTGATTGCAGTTAAAGATTTCGATTTTTCTCTAACAGCGATTACATCACCAGCTTTTAATTGGTAAGAAGGGATGTTCACAATTTCTCCGTTTACAGTTATGTGTTTGTGAGATACTAATTGACGTGCAGCACTACGTGAGTTTGCGATACCTAAACGGTAAACTACGTTATCTAAACGAGATTCACATAATTGTAATAATACTTCACCTGTAATTCCTTTAGAAGCATTTGCTTTTTTGTATAAGTTAGCAAATTGACGCTCTAAAATACCGTAAGTATATTTTGCTTTTTGTTTTTCAGTTAACTGAATAGCGTATTCTGATTTTTTAGCTCTTCTTTTGTTAGGTCCGTGTTGCCCTGGAGGATATTTCTTTTTCTCAAAAGATTTATCGTCACCGAAAATTGGTTGTCCAAATTTTCTTGCAATTTTAGTTTTTGGTCCTGTATATCTTGCCATGATTTGTTACTATTAAATATATTAAATAATTAAATTGAGAAAAATGATTATACTCTTCTCTTTTTAGGTGGACGACATCCATTGTGTGGTAATGGAGTAACATCAACGATTTCAGAAACCTCGATACCACCGTTATGAATTGTTCTAATAGCAGATTCACGACCTTGACCTGGTCCTTTCACGAATACTTTTACTCTTCTTAATCCTGCTTCGTATGCAACTGTTGTTGCATCTTGTGCAGCTACTTGAGCAGCGTAAGGAGTGTTCTTTTTAGATCCACGGAATCCCATTTTACCTGCTGAAGACCAAGAGATAACTTCACCGTTTTTGTTAGTTAAAGTAACGATAACGTTGTTAAACGATGCTTGAATATGAGCTTGTCCAGTAGCTTCAATAACTACTTTTCTTTTCTTTACTACTTTCTGATTTTTTGCCATGATCCTATTTATTATTTAGTGGCTTTTTTCTTGTTAGCAACTGTTTTCTTTTTACCTTTTCTTGTACGTGAGTTATTTTTTGTTCTTTGACCACGTAATGGTAAACCTAATCTGTGACGAATACCTCTTTGACATCCGATATCCATTAAACGTTTGATGTTTAATTGGATTTCTGATCTTAATTCACCTTCTACTTTGAAAGTTTCATTGATCGATGCACGGATTGCGTTGATTTCTTCATCAGTCCATTCGCTAACTTTTGTATCTTCTGAAATGTTATTTTCAGCTAAGATTTTAGAAGCACTGCTTCTTCCGATCCCGTAAATGTATGTAAGTCCGATTACCCCTCTTTTGTTTTTAGGTAAATCTACACCTGAAATTCTTGCCATAATTCTAAATAATTAACCTTGTCTTTGTTTAAACTTAGGATTCTTTTTGTTGATCACATACAAACGTCCTTTACGACGCACAATTTTACAGTCAGCACTTCTCTTTTTAATGGATGCTCTAATTTTCATCTTTGTAAATTTATTTATAATCCGATAGAGTTAACGTATCTACATTAACTCTATCACCAGTCATTATTATTTCTTTTAGTATCTGTAAGATATTCTACCTTTCGTTAAATCGTAAGGAGACATCTCTATTTTAACTCGATCACCTGGTAATAATTTGATATAGTGCATACGCATTTTACCAGATATGTTACATGTTACAACATGTCCATTTTCTAATTCGACACGGAACATTGCATTGGATAATGCTTCTGTAATCGTACCGTCTTGTTCAATATGTTTTTGTTTAGCCATAAATCTTTTTAATAAAATCTTATTAGATATCTCTTGAAGTTCTACCTGAAGACATTAAACCATCGTAACGGTGATTTAATAAATATGTATTAATTTGTTGTACAGTATCTAAGATAACTCCCACCATAATTAACATTGATGTACCTCCAAAGAACATTGCTAAGCTCTGTTCTACACCTAATAATTTTACAATCGCTGGCAAAACAGCAAGCAAAGTTAGTAAAATTGCTCCAGGTAACGTAATTTTTGATAAAATTTCGTCTAAAAAATTTGCAGTTTCTTTTCCAGGACGGATTCCGGGGATGATTCCTCCGTTACGTTTTAAGTCTTCTGCCATTTGGTTTACTGGGATTGTGATCGCAGTATAGAAATAAGTGAAGATAATAATAAGTAATCCGAAGATCAAATTATATTCCCACGTAAATGGATCTGCCATTTTCGCGAAGAATGCTTTTACTGGACTTCCTTCGTCTAAGAAATAGTTTGCCAATGTTCCTGGTAAAAACATAATTGCTTGTGCGAAGATAATAGGCATTACACCTGCTGCATTTACTTTAAGTGGAATATATGAACGTACAGAGTCTGTAACTGATCTCATATATGAACTACTTGAAGTTTGCGCTCTTCTTACATATTGTACTGGTACTTTACGCACCGCTGCAACAATCATAATACACATTGCAATAACTAGGATTAACCCTAACATTTCTATCAAGAAGAAAATACCGTTTGAAGGATCTACTTCAAATGCATTAAATATTGCTTTTGGTAAGTCGGCTAGGATACCAACCATAATTAAGATTGAAATACCATTACCTATACCTTTGTCAGTAATTTTTTCACCCATCCACATGGCAAAGATTGTCCCTGTAATCAAAATGATTGTTGAAGGGAACCAGAACCAAAAGTTGGTTGGAGGAATTACATAGATAGCATATGAAGAAGTTGGATCGTAAGGTAAAATTTGAGAAGTTACTAATGTAAGGTATGCTGGTGCTTGCACCAAACAAATCCCGATTGTTAACCATCTCGTAATTTGGTTTACTTTGTTACGTCCGCTTTCTCCTTCTTTTTGTAGTTTTTGGATGTAAGGTACTGCTAATCCCATCAATTGTATAACAATCGAAGCAGAGATATAAGGCATAATTCCTAACGCAAATACGGAAGCTCTCTTAAAAGAACCTCCGGTAAAAGAGTTTAATAATCCTAAAATTCCTGAATTTGCATTTTCTTGGTCTGCAACAAAACGATTAACCTCGTTAATATCGACACCTGGAAGTGGAATATGAGAACCGAATCTATAAACCAACAATAGAAGGATAGTTACAAGTAACTTATCCTTCAATTCTTTTATGCTCCAGATATTTTTTATGGTCTGTATAAACCCTTTCATCTATAAAATATATTCTTAAGCGTTAACTAATTCTACTTTACCTCCTGCATTCACAATAGCTTCTTGAGCTGATTGAGAGAATTTATCAGCAGTAACATTAACAGTTGCTTTTAACTCTCCACGACCTAAAATTTTCACTAAGTCATTTTTGTGAGCTAATCCTAACTGAACTAATGTTTCTTTGTTTAAAGTATCTGTAATTTTGTTGTTATCAACTAATTGTTGAATTGTATCTAAATTGATTCCAGTGTACTCAACTCTGTTGATGTTTTTGAAACCAAATTTAGGTAAACGTCTTTGTAAAGGCATTTGTCCACCTTCGAAACCGATTTTTCTTGAATAACCAGAACGAGATTTAGCACCTTTGTGTCCACGACCTGCTGTCAAACCGTTTCCACTACCTTCACCTCTACCTTTACGGAATTTATTTTGTACTGAACCAGCAGCTGGTTTTAAATTACTTAAATTCATTTTTAATAATTTTTAAAAGGTTAAAAGCGATTAAGCTCTTTCTACTACTACTAAGTGTGAGATTTTACGGATCATTCCTTCAATTTGAGGAGTTGATTCGTGCTCAACAACTTGATTCAACTTTTTTAAACCTAAAGCAACTAATGTAGCTTTTTGAGATTTATCACGGTTGATTGCACTACGTGTTTGTTTTACTCTTACTTTGCTCATTTTACTTTTTTTTAACCGTTGAATACTTTAGTTACAGAAATACCTCTTTGACGAGCAATAGTTTCTACAGAACGTAAGCTTAATAAAGCACGGAATGTAGCTTTTACTGCATTGTGAGGGTTAGAAGAACCTTTTGATTTTGATAATACATCATGTACACCAACTGATTCTAATACCGCACGTACTGTACCACCTGCAATTACCCCTGTACCTTTAGATGCTGGACGGATGAATACTTGCGCACCACCGAAACGAGCTTCTTGTTCGTGAGGAATTGTGTTGTTAAATAACGGGATACGTACTAAGTTTTTCTTAGCGTCTTCGATAGCTTTAGCGATTGCAGAAGCTACGTCTTTAGATTTCCCTAATCCGTAACCTACTACTCCGTTTCCGTCACCTACTACTACGATTGCAGAGAAACCAAATGCTCTACCTCCTTTTGTTACTTTAGTAACACGTTGTACTCCAACTAAACGATCTTTTAAATCTAAACCTGTTGGTTTTACTCTTTCTACGTTTTTAAATCCTAACATAATTTCTTTCTCTTTTTTAGAATTTTAATCCACCTTCTCTAGCACCATCTGCTAAAGCTTTGATTCTACCATGATATACGAAACCGTTACGATCAAAAACTACAGTTTCAATTCCTTTTGCAATAGCTTTAGCAGCTAATGCTTTACCAACTGATACAGAAACTTCAGATTTTGTACCTTCTACAGCAACACCTTTTTCACGAGATGATGCAGAAGCTAAAGTTACTCCATTGTTATCGTCAATAATTTGAGCGTAAATTTCTTTGTTAGAACGGTAAACTGATAAACGAGGTTTAGTTTCTGTTCCAAAAATATTTCGACGCACGCGTCTTTTTATTTTTTGTCTTTTTTCTACTTTAGATAATGCCATTTTTCAATGATTTTTATGCAGATTTACCTGCTTTTCTTCTAATAATTTCTCCTACGAATTTAATTCCTTTTCCTTTGTAAGGCTCTGGCTTACGGTAAGAACGAATTTTCGCTACAATCATTCCTAATAATTGATTATCATGAGATGATAATGTAATAATAGGATTTTTACCTTTTTCTGTTAAAGTTTCAACTTTAATTTCAACAGGTAATTCAATAACGATATTGTGAGAGAAACCTAATGACAAATCTAATTTTTGTCCGTTGTTAGATGCTCTATAACCAACACCAACTAATTCTAATTGTTTTTTAAAACCTTCTGTTACACCAGTAATCATGTTATTGATTAATGAACGGTATAAACCATGTAAAGCTTTGTTATCTTTAGAATCGTTTGGACGAACTACAGTTAAAACTCCGTCTTCGATTGTTAAATCAAATCCTTCTTTTAACTCTCTTGTCATTGTAATGTTGTTACCTTTTACAGTAACTACGTTATCTTTAAATTCAACAGTTGCTGCTGCAGGGATGTTGATATGTGCGTGTCCTATTCTTGACATAATTTCTTAATTTTTTAAAAGATTAATAAACAAAACATAAAACTTCACCACCTACATTCTCTTGACGAGCTTGTTTATCTGTCATCACACCTTTAGAAGTTGAGATGATAGCAACACCTAAACCGTTTAATACACGAGGTAATTCTTTAGATCCTGCGTATTGACGTAAACCTGGAGTTGAAGCTCTTTTGATTTTACGGATAGCTGGCTCTTTAGTAACTTTGTCGTACTTTAAAGCGATTTTAATTGTTCCTTGAGGTTGATCTTGTCCTTCGAATTTGTAGTTCAAGATGTAACCTTGTTCAAATAAGATCTTAGTGATCTCTTTTTTAATTTTAGATGCAGGAATTTCCACTACTTTGTGTCCTGCCATCATTGCATTTCTAACGCGAGTTAGAAAATCTGAAATTGGATCTGTATACATAAATAATTCTATAGTATAGCGCGTAAGCACTACTTTTAAAATTAAACTTTTACCAAAATGCACTATGCATTTGGGTTGCAAATATATTGCATATTTTTTAATTACAAACTATTAATCTAAATAATTTATTTTTAATCGTTTTATAACTAGGGATTAAGACAAAACATGAAACTCAATCTTTATATTTATTTATCTTTTTAATCGATCTCAACAATTAATTCTTGATGTAATCTTCTATTTTTATTCTTAAAAAATAGCTGAAAGTCAAAACAATTTATATAAATTTGATTTGGCTTTAGGGGTATTCTGAAAAGAATTGAGAGAGTCCCTTTGAACCTGATACGGTTAACACCGACGTAGGGAAAAGCAATATCTATGCAATTATTTAATATTTGCAACGCTTTATTTTCAAAGAAAATCCTCTTTAGCCATTAATTGTTTCATCTAAAAAATTATCAATTAATGGAAAATCTAATTATTCAAAATTTACATGCTGTCCGGACAAAAAATCCGCTTGTTCACAACATCACCAATTTTGTGGTGATGAACAATACTGCAAATGCTCTTTTGGCAATTGGAGCATCGCCTGTTATGATACATGCACACAAAGAAGTGGAAAATATCGTCAAAATCTCAAATGCATTAGTCATCAATATCGGAACTCTTGATGATTATTGGGCAGAAAGCATGCTAATTGCAGCAAAAAAAGCAGATCAACTGAATAAACCTTGGGTATTAGACCCTGTTGGAGCTGGAATTTCAACTTTCAGAAATGAACTTATAAAAGAACTGCTTCGCTATCATCCTACTGTCATAAGAGGAAATGCTTCAGAAATTTTAGCTTTAGATACCTTCGAAGCTGTTCAGGGAAAAGGAGTCGACAGTACACATCAAAGTAATCAAGCGATAAAAGCAGCACACAATTTAAACCAGAAAATTGGATCTGTTGTTTGCATTTCAGGTGCTTCAGATTTTATTGTATCCAACAATCCGATAATTGAAATTAAAAATGGTCATGAATTGATGACTAAAGTTACTGGTTTAGGTTGTTCAGCAACAGCTAGCATCGGTGCTTTTATTGGCCTTAATAAAAATCCTTTCCTCGAAACGGTTAGCGGCATGGCCATATTTAGTTTAGCAGGTGAATTGGCACAGAAAAAAAGTAATGGCCCAGGAACCTTACAAATGAATTTGTATGACACGTTATACCATATATCTGCAGAAGAAATTCAAACAAATTTGAAAATCTCAGTTTATGAAGATTAATCCAACTTTTCCTTATCCTTTGTATTTAGTCATTTCTGAAAAAGATTGTACGCATCTTCATTGGTTAGATGTTGCAGAGCAAGCAATTATAGGTGGGGTTGATATCATTCAGCTTCGGGAAAAAAATTGCACTGTCAGCGAGTATATTTCAAAAGCTACAATATTAAAAAAAATTACGGACCACTACAATATCCCTTTGATTATTAACGATTCATTAGAAGTCGCAACCGCTGTTAATCCTTGGGGAATACATGTCGGGCAGTCAGATATATTACCTTCTGAAATTCACAAAAATGCACAAGCTCTAAAAAATATTGGTTGGTCTTTAGAAATTATCAAACAGTTGAATGATGATGAAATGAAATATGTACATCATTTAGGGGTAAGTCCAATATTTTCGACTCCAACAAAAACCAATACGATTACTGAATGGGGTTTTGAAGGATTAAAATTTTTGAAAACTAAAACATCAAAACCATTGATTGCAATTGGCGGAATTAATGAAAGTAATATTGCTAAAATCATACAAGCCGGTGCAGATAGTGTTGCAATTGTTTCTGCAATTTGCGGAAGCAAAAATCCAAAAAAATCTGCCCAAATTTTAAAACAAATTATTAACGAAAATGAATACCATCCAAAAAGCATATAGTGTCTTAACAATTGCCGGATTTGACGGAAGCGGTGGCGCTGGCATACAAGCTGATACCAAAACAATTTCCGCTCATGGCTGTTATGCAACAAATGTATTGACAGCCTTGCCTGTTCAAAATACACAAGGCGTACAAAATATTTACGAAATTCCTGCACAAGCAATTCGTGAACAAATTCAATCCATATTAGAGGATATTTATCCTGATGCAATAAAAATTGGAATGGTTCATAGTGTTGAATTGGTTCATATCATTTCAGAGGAATTAAAAAATTACAATAGACCGATTGTTTATGACCCTGTCATGGTTGCGACAAGTGGACATCGGTTAATCAAAGAAGAAACACTTGAAGCTTGCATAGAAAAGCTTTTTCCTTTGGCCACGCTTATCACGCCAAATCTTGATGAAGCAAGTATTTTGGTAAATCATAAAATTGATTCTGCTGAATTGATGCTTTCTTATGGAGAAACGATTTTAAATTTAGGTTGTCAGAATCTTTTATTAAAAGGCGGACATCTTCAGCAAGAAAAAATTATCAGTTATTTATTTCAAAAAGAACAACCTGTACAAAGTTATACCTCTCAAAAAATAGAGACAAAAAATACGCATGGTTCAGGCTGCACACTATCTTCTGCAATTGCGTGTAATTTAGCTTTGGGGGTTTCACTCACACAAAGTGTACAACTAGCACAAGAATATGTTGAACAAGCAATATTAGGAAGTAAAGACCTAACAATTGGAAAAGGAAATGGACCTCTTAATCATTTATTTAATCCACAAAAATTAAAAACCTATGACATTCACAACTAAAGCTTGGGAAACCATCGCGCCTATTTACAATGATATTCTAAATATGCCTTTTATAATTGAATTGCAAAATGGGTCATTACCAATAGAGAAATTTCAGTTTTACATGTTACAAGATGCAAAATATTTGGAACATTTTGGGCGAGTATTAGCTGCCATTGGATCAAAATCTGAAGACAATCAACAAGCCATTGACTTTTTCGAATTCGGAAAAAATGCATTAATTGTTGAACGTGCTTTACACGAATCCTATTTTGAGGATTTTGGATTATCGCAAAACATCATCATCGAAACACAACCTGTTTGTCACCATTATTCACATTTCTTAAAAAGTACAGCTGCATTCGAACCTATTGAAATTGCATTAGCTGCTGTTTTGCCTTGCTTTTGGATTTATAAAGAAGTTGGTGATGAAATCATCAAAAATCAAACAAAAGAAAATAATCCATATCAAAAATGGATTGAGACCTATAGTGGAGATGAATTTGGTGAAGGTGTAAAAAAAGCGAAAAGTTATGTTGATAAGATTGCAGAAGGAGCAACTGAAAAAATAAAAGAACAAATGCTAGAAGCTTTTGTCAAAGCAAGCGAATTAGAATTTCAGTTTTGGAATGCATCTTATGAAAATATCACATGGGAAAGAAAATAAATGCCATCTTTTTTGATTTTGATGGGGTAATCGTAAATAGTCAACAATTATGGGAGCTGATGTTTGATGAAGTCATTAAAATATATCGGTTGGATACGATATGTTTGGTAGAAAATGACGGAATGAATTTCACAACAAATGAAGCAATCCAATTGATGTTAGAAAATCAGCAACGCTTTACAAATCATTTGTACGAGGAAATAATCGATTGGACAGAAAAATTTTATGTCGAAAACTTTCATCAGTTTGTACAATTAAATGACCACGTTGCTGAGATGTTGGAACATTTAAAAGCCAATCAAATTCAAATTGTTCTTGTTTCCAATTCCTCTAGAAGACAAATTAAGTATGCTTTTCAACAATTAAAACTTCATTCCTATTTTGATCACACTATTTCAGCAGATGATGTTTCAAAAGGCAAACCAAATGCAGAACCTTATTTAAAAGCTTTATCATTATGCGAAAAGCAAAAGGAAGAAGTTTTAGTTATCGAAGATTCACTCACCGGAATTAATTCAGCAAAAGATGCTGGTTTAAATTATAAAATTTACAACAATTCAGATTTTTGTCTTCAGCCAAATTACATAGCTGATTTTAGGGAATTGATCAAAGAAATATAAACCTTACAAAAACAAAAAAATCCTTACTCAATAAAGAGTAAGGATTTAATATTTCTAAAGCTATTGGTAAATTACCAAGACGCTTTTTTAACACCTGGGATTAACCCTTCGTTCGCCATTTCGCGGAAAGTTACACGAGAGATCCCGAAAGTTCTCATGTATCCTCTTGGACGACCTGTTAATTTACAACGGTTGTGTAAACGTACAGGAGAAGCGTTTTTAGGTAATTTTTGTAATGCTTCGTAGTCACCAGCTTCTAATAAAGCTTGACGTTTCGCAGCATATTTAGCAACTAATGCTTCTCTTTTGCGCTCACGCGCTTTCATTGATTCTTTAGCCATGACTTCTTATTTTTCTTTAGTAAATGGTAATCCGAATTTAGATAATAAAGCTTTTGCTTCTTTATCTGTGTTCGCTGAAGTTACAAAGGTAATATCTAAACCTTGAATTTTCTTGATTTTATCAATATTAATTTCTGGGAAGATAATTTGCTCTTTGATACCTAAGTTATAGTTACCTCTACCGTCGAAACCTGTAGAAGAAATACCGCTAAAGTCACGTACACGTGGTAAAGCTGCAGATACTAAACGATCTAAGAATTCGTACATTTTCTCACCACGTAAAGTTACTTTAGCACCAATTGGCATTCCTTTACGTAATTTGAAAGCTGCTTCATCTTTCTTAGAAATTGTTCCTACTGCTTTTTGACCAGTGATTAATTCTAACTCTTCGATAGCGTAATCAACGATTTTTTTGTCAGCTGTAGCCGCACCTAAACCTTGAGATAAAACAATTTTCTCTAATTTAGGAACTTGCATAATAGATTTGTATCCGAACTCTTCTTTAAGAGCAGCTACAATCTCTTCTTTATATTTAACCTGCGGACGAGGTGTGTATGTTGTTGTACTCATCTTAGATAGCTTTTCCTGATTTTTTAGCAATTCTTACTTTTTTCCCTCCTTCTTCTTTGATCGCTACTTTCGTTGCTTTCCCAGTTTCTGGATCTACTAAAGCCAATTTACATAAATAGATTTGAGCTTCTTTTTCAACAACTCCACCTTGTGGATTTTGTGCGCTTGGCTTTACACGTTTTTTTGCAATATTAACCCCTTCAACGATAGCTTTAGCTTTGTCAGGGAATACGCGTAACACAGTACCAGTTTGACCTTTGTTAGATCCTGATAAAACGACTACTTTGTCTCCTTTTTTAATTTTTAACTTTGCCATGTTGTTCTATTATAATACCTCTGGGGCTAATGATACAATTTTCATATATTCTTTATCACGTAACTCACGAGCAACTGGACCGAATACACGAGTACCACGCATTTCTCCTTGAGTGTTCAATAATACACATGCATTATCGTCGAAACGGATATATGAACCGTCTTTTCTACGAACTTCTTTTTTAGTTCTAACTACAACAGCTTTTGATACAGCACCTTTTTTAACGTTTCCTGAAGGTGTAGCTTCTTTGATCGCAACTACGATTTTGTCACCTACTGATGCGTATCTTCTTTTAGTACCACCTAAAACGCGGATTACTAATGCTTCACGAGCTCCTGTGTTATCTGCAACTTTTAATCTAGATTCTTGTTGTAACATAACTTATCTTATTTAGCTCTTTCAATGATTTCTACTAATCTCCATCTTTTGTTTTTAGACAAAGGACGAGTCTCCATGATACGCACTGTGTCACCTTCGTTACACTCGTTATTTTCGTCGTGCGCTGTATATTTCTTCGTTTTTAAAACGAATTTCCCATAGAATGGGTGCTTTTGCTTCTTAGTTTCAGCTACAACAATGGTTTTTTCCATTTTGTTTGATGTAACTAAACCTACTCTTTCTTTTCTTAATTTTCTTTCCATCAGTTACAGATTACTGTTATGATTGTTTTTCGTTTAACACGGTATTCAAACGAGCAATTGTTCTGCGTAAGTCTCTAATACCGATTGGATTTGCTACAGGAGAAACAGCGTTTGTCAATTTTAATTGATCGTAGTTCGCTTGTTCTTCAGCTATTTTAGCTTGTAACTCCTCAACACTTAGATTTCTAATATCTGCTGCTTTCATTTTTTCTTAATTTTTGAAATTATTAATTTTGGAAATCACGTGCAACGATAAACTTAGTCTTAACAGGTAACTTCTGAGCTGCTAAACGCAATGCTTCAGTTGCAACCTCTACTGGCACACCTCCTACTTCGAATAAGATACGACCTGGTTGTACAGGAGCTACCCAATATTCTGGTGCACCTTTACCTTTACCCATACGTACCTCTGCTGGTTTCTTAGTAATTGGTTTATCTGGAAATATTTTAATCCATAATTGACCCTCTCTCTTCATGAAACGAGTTGCAGCAATACGAGCTGCCTCGATTTGACGTGCTGTAATAAACGCTTCGTCTAAAGATTTGATCCCGAAAGTCCCGTAAGCTAATTGAGTTCCTCTGTGAGAAACACCTTTCATCTTACCTTTTTGGGTTTTTCTAAACTTTACTCTTCTCGGTGATAACATATCTACTTAATTCTTTATGTTAGTTGTTAAACTAAATTATCGCTTTCTATTATTAGATCTTTCACCTCCCTTTCTGTTGTTGTCAGATTTTTTTTGTTTTTTCTGTAATCCAACTAAAGGAGATAATTCTCTCTTACCATATACCTCACCTTTCATGATCCATACTTTGATCCCTAAACGACCATAAGTTGTATGAGCTTCTGAAATGTGGTAATCAATGTCTGCACGGAATGTAGACAAAGGAATACGTCCATCTTTATAAGTTTCAGAACGTGCCATCTCTGCACCGTTTAAACGACCAGAGATTTGAACTTTGATTCCTTCTGCGTTCATTCTCATTGCTGATTGAATTGCCATTTTAATAGCACGACGGTAAGAAATACGATTCTCAATTTGACGAGCGATACTATCCCCTACTAAGATTGCATCTAATTCTGGTCTCTTAATTTCGAAGATGTTAATTTGAACCTCTTTACCAGTGATTTTCTTTAACTCTTCTTTTAATTTGTCAACTTCTTGTCCACCTTTACCAATAATGATACCTGGACGAGCAGTAGTTACAGTTACTGTAACTAATTTTAAAGTACGATCGATGTAAATACGAGAAACTCCGGCTTTAGACAAACGTGCTCTTAAATAAGTACGAATTTTTGCATCTTCTGCAATTTTATCACCGTAATCATTTCCACCGTACCAGTTAGAATCCCATCCTCTGATGATTCCTAAACGATTTCCGATTGGATTAGTTTTTTGTCCCATATTCTTAATCTTGTACTTTTTGTTTATCTTCTTTAGTTCCTAAAACCAAAGTTACATGGTTTGAACGTTTTCTGATTCTATGTGCTCTACCTTGAGGTGCAGTACGAATTCTTTTTAATTGACGTGCACTATCAACAGAGATTTCTTTAACATATAATCCAGCTTCTTCAACATCAGCTCCTTCATTTTTGATTTGCCAGTTAGCGATAGCGCTTAATAACAATTTCTCTAAACGGATTGAAGCGTGGTTTTTAGTATATTTTAAAATACCTAAAGCTTTTTGAATTTCAACTCCACGGATAATATCTACTACTAATCTCATCTTACGAGGAGAAGTAGGAACATTATTTAATTTCGCAAAAGCTACCTGCTTGTTAGCTTCTTTGATTCTTTCGTTACTTAATCTTTTTCTAGATCCCATGGCCCTTTACTATTTTTTTCCTTTGTTTTTAGCTCCGGCATGACCTCTAAAAGTACGTGTAGGAGCGAACTCACCTAATTTATGACCTACCATATTCTCAGTAACATAAACAGGAATAAATTGCTTTCCGTTGTGTACTGCGATTGTTTGACCAACAAAATCAGGAGAAATCATTGATGCTCTTGACCATGTTTTGATCACGTTTTTGCTACCGCTTTCTACGTTAGCAAGAACTTTCTTTTCTAATTTATAGTGGATGAATGGTCCTTTTTTTAATGAACGTGCCATAAATTATTTTTTTCTTCTTTCAACAATATATTTGTTAGACGCTTTCTTCTTGTCACGAGTTTTGTAACCTTTCGCTGGAATACCGTTACGAGAACGAGGGATACCTCCTGTCGCACGACCTTCACCACCACCCATTGGGTGATCTACAGGGTTCATAACCATTGGACGAGTTCTTGGACGACGACCTTGCCATCTAGAACGACCAGCTTTACCAGAAACTTCTAACTGATGGTCTGTGTTAGAAACAACACCTACTGTTGCTTTACACTCCACTAAAATCATTCTTGATTCACCACTTGGTAACTTAACGATAGCATATTTACCATCACGCGCAACTAATTGAGCATAAGTACCTGCACTTCTTGCCATAACCGCTCCTTGCCCTGGACGTAACTCAATACAAGAGATTACTGTACCTAATGGCATGTTTTTAAGCTTCATAGCATTACCTACTTCTGGTTCTACGTTTTCACCTGAAACAATTACTTGTCCAGCTTTCAAACCATTTTGAGCAATAATGTAACGTTTTTCACCATCTTCGTAAGATAATAAAGCGATGAATGCAGTTCTGTTTGGATCGTATTGTACAGATTCTACAGTTGCAGCACCTTCTTTATCACGTTTGAAGTCGATGATACGATATTTTTGTTTGTGTCCACCACCGATATAACGCATTGTCATTTTACCAGTGTTGTTACGTCCACCCGATTTAGATTTTCCTTCAACTAATGTCTTTTCTGGCTTAGCATTTTTATCTACTGCCGCAAATTCATTAACCACTCTAAAACGTTGTCCCGGGGTGATAGGTTTTAATTTTCTTACTGACATTTTTTAATTCTTAAATTATCCGAACAACTCTATTTCTTGACCTTCAGCTAAGCTAACGATCGCTTTTTTCAACTTATTTGTTTTTCCAGTTTGAAAACCTGTTTTTGTGTAACGAGTTTTTACTTTTGGAGCAGATACTAAAGTACTAACAGAAACTACAGATACACCGTAAGTTTTTTCTACAGCTTCTTTAATTTGAATTTTGTTAGCTTTTGTGTCTACATAAAACGAATATTGCCCTAACAACTCACTGTTATTAGTTGCTTTTTCTGAAATTACTGGTTTAATTATGATTCCCATTTTCTTCGTCTTATTTTGTTAAATTTTCTTGAACTGTTGCTAAAGAACCTTCTAAAAATACGATTTGAGAAGCATTGATTAAATCAAATACATTTAATTCCTCAGTTGTAACAACTTTAACTTTTTGTAAGTTACGAGAAGATAAATATACATTGCTATTAGATTCACCTAATACGAATAATGATTTTGTGTTCTCTAATCCTAAATCAGTTAAAACAGTTTTGAACTCTTTAGTTCTTGGTGCTTCGAAAGAAAAGTTTTCAACAACTTTGATTTCATTCTCAGCTAATTTTTGTGATAAAACTGATTTTTTAGCTAATCTCTTTTGTGCTTTGTTTAATTTGAAAGAGTAGTTTCTTGGACGTGGTCCGAAAACTCTACCTCCTCCTCTAAACACTGGAGATTTGATAGAACCAGCACGAGCTGTACCTGTTCCTTTTTGCTTTTTGATTTTACGAGTTGATCCCGCAATCTCAGCTCTTTCTTTTGCTTTGTGCGTTCCTTGGCGTTGAGCTGCTAAATATTGTTTAACTTCTAAGTACACTGTGTGTGTAGAAGGCTCAATTCCGAAAACTGCCTCGTCTAAAGATACTGTTCTTCCAGTTTCTTGACCTTTGATGTTTAATACTACTACTTCCATCTTCTAACGATTACGTATGAATTTTTAGGACCTGGGATAGCACCTTTAACAATTAAAAGATTTTTCTCAGTATCCACTTTAAGTACTTTTAAGTTCTGAACAGTAACTTGTTTACCACCCATTCTTCCAGCCATACGCATTCCTTTGAATACACGAGATGGATCTGAACCAGCACCGATAGAACCTGGAGCTCTTAAACGGTTATGTTGACCGTGTGTAGCTTGACCTACCCCACCGAAACCATGACGTTTAACAACACCTTGGAAACCTTTTCCTTTTGAAGTACCTGTAACACTTACAAATTCTCCTTCGTTGAATAACTCAACGTTAACTTCTCCTCCTAATGTTAAAGAGTTTACGAATTCTTCTCCGTAAAACTCAACTAACTTTCTCTTTGGAGTAGTTCCTGCTTTTTTAAAGTGACCTTTTAAAGCATTAGTCGTGTTTTTTTCTTTTGCGTCATCGAAACCAAGTTGAGCAGCAACGTACCCATCTTTCTCTACGGTTCTGACTTGAGTAACCACACATGGCCCAGCCTCTACGATTGTCACAGGAATATTTTTCCCGTTCTCATCAAATAAGCTAGTCATCGCGATTTTTTTACCAATGATACCTGACATTTGATTAAAATATGTTAATAATTTGTTTAATATTTCAGAGAATGTGGACTTTCGACCACTAGAGATCTTCTCTAAAATTAGCATGCAAATGTATGAATTAATTTGTAAACAACAAACTTTCAATTGATTATTTTTCAAAAGTTTACAAACAGCGAAAAATATCAATCAAAGCATTCTTACAGTAATTCATAAAAAAACCCTGAGATGTGCACGTCTCAGGGTTTATATTTATTTAAAATACAGCTAACTATACTTTAATTTCTACTTCAACACCACTAGGTAATTCTAACTTCATTAAAGCATCAACTGTTTTAGATGAAGAAGAATAAATGTCTAATAATCTTTTGTGAGCTGATAATTGAAATTGCTCACGAGATTTTTTGTTAACGTGTGGAGATCTTAAAACTGTAAAGATTCTTTTGTGAGTTGGTAATGGAATTGGTCCATTAACAACAGCTCCTGTAGCTTTTACAGTTTTTACGATTTTTTCAGCTGATTTATCAACTAAAGAATAATCGTAAGATTTTAATTTTATTCTAATTTTTTGACTCATTTTTCTTGAATTAAGCGTTACCTTTTGCTTTAGCGATTACAGCTTCAGACACGTTTGTTGGTGCTGGAGCGTAGTGATCGAATTCCATTGTAGATGTAGCACGACCAGAAGATAATGTACGTAATGAAGTTACATATCCGAACATTTCTGCTAATGGAACCATAGCTTTAATAACTTTAGCGTTATTTCTATCATCCATTCCTGATACTTGACCACGACGACGGTTTAAGTCACCTACAATGTCTCCCATGTTTTCTTCTGGAGTTAAAACCTCTAACTTCATGATAGGCTCTAAGATTTGAGCACCAGCAGCTTTTGCAGCAGCTTTGTAACCCATTTGAGCAGCTAACTCGAAAGATAATTGGTCAGAATCCACAGGGTGGAAAGATCCATCTTTTAAAGTAACTTTTAACGAATCCATTTCGAATCCTGCTAAAGGTCCATTCTTCATTGCAGCTTTGAAACCTTTCTCAATAGAAGGGATAAATTCTTTTGGAACGTTACCACCTTTAATTTCTGAAACGAATTCTAAACCTACTTTTCCTTCATCTGCTGGTCCCATTTCGAAAACGATATCAGCAAATTTACCACGACCACCTGATTGTTTTTTGTAAACCTCACGGTGATTAGCTGGACGAGAGAATGATTCTTTGTACTCTACTTGAGGCTCTCCTTGGTTAACCTCTACTTTAAATTCACGTTTTAAACGGTCAACGATGATATCTAAGTGTAACTCACCCATACCAGAAATAACTGTTTGACCAGAAGCCTCATCAGTTTTTACTTGGAATGTTGGATCTTCTTCAGCTAATTTAGCTAAAGCCATACCTAATTTATCAACGTCAGCTTTCGTTTTAGGCTCAACTGCGATACCAATTACTGGATCTGGGAAGTCCATAGACTCTAATACGATAGGTGCTTTTTCATCACATAAAGTATCTCCTGTTTTGATATCTTTGAAACCTACTGCAGCTCCAATATCACCTGCTTCGATTCTCTCGATAGGCTCTTGTTTGTTAGCGTGCATTTGGAAGATACGAGAAATACGTTCTTTGTTACCAGAACGAGTATTTAATACGTAAGATCCAGCATCTAATCCACCTGAATAAGCACGGAAGAATGCTAAACGACCTACGAATGGGTCAGTAGCAATTTTGAATGCTAATGCTGCGAATGGCTCATCAACTGAAGGCTTTCTTGTGATAGGCTCGTCAGTTTTTGGGTCAGTTCCTGGGATCGCTTCTTTATCACTTGGTGATGGTAAGTAACGACATACAGCATCTAACATGAATTGTACACCTTTGTTTTTGAACGAAGATCCACAAGTCATTGGGATGATAGACATATCTAATGTTGCAGCACGTAATGCAGCGTGAACTTCTTCTTCAGTAATAGAGTTTTCGTCCTCCATGTACTTCTCTAATAAGTTCTCGTCATACGCAGCTACTTCTTCAATTAATTGACCACGGAATTGTCTTACATCGTCAACCATATCAGCTGGGATTTCAACAACATCAAATGTAGAACCATGATTCTCATCATGCCATACAATTGCACGGTTTTTAATTAAATCTACAACTCCTTTAAAGTCTGCTTCGTCACCGATTGGTAATACGATAGGAACAGCGTTTGATCCTAACATTTCACGTACTTGACGACATACATTTAAGAAGTCAGCTCCTTGACGGTCCATTTTGTTAACGAAACCTAAACGAGGAACTTTATAGTTATCTGCTAAACGCCAGTTTGTTTCAGACTGAGGTTCAACTCCGTCTACTGCTGAAAATAAGAAAACTAAACCATCTAAAACACGTAAAGAACGGTTTACCTCTACTGTAAAGTCAACGTGACCAGGAGTGTCGATAATATTAAAGTGGTATCCTTTAGCGTCTGGTAATGGTTTACCTTGCTCTGTTGGGAATGTCCAATCTACTGTTACAGCTGCAGAAGTAATTGTAATACCTCTTTCAGCCTCTTGCTCCATCCAGTCAGTTGTAGCTGATCCTTCGTGAGTTTCTCCAATTTTGTGATTCTTACCTGAATAGAATAAGATACGCTCTGTCGTTGTAGTTTTTCCTGCATCGATGTGAGCAGCAATACCAATGTTTCTTGTGTATTTTAAATCTCTTGCCATCGTGTATTAGAATCTAAAGTGAGAGAATGCTTTGTTAGCTTCTGCCATTTTGTGAGTATCTTGACGTTTTTTAACGGCAGATCCTTCTTCTTTAGCAGCTGCAATAATTTCTCCAGCTAATTTTTGAGCCATCGATTTCTCGTTTCTGTTACGAGAATATTTGATTAACCATTTCATTGCTGTTGAAATTTTACGGTCTGGACGAATTTCCATTGGAATTTGGAATGTAGCTCCACCAACACGGCGAGAACGTACTTCTACGTGAGGCATTACATTAGATAATGCTTCTTTCCAAATGTCTAATGAAGTTTTTTCTGCATCTTCTTTACGAGAATCTACGATTTCTAACGCATCATAGAAAATTTTGAATGCTACAGATTTTTTTCCGTCGTACATTAAGTTGTTTACGAAACGAGTTACTAACTGATCATTAAATTTAGGATCTGGAAGTAAAGGTCTTTTTTTAGCTCTTGTCTTTCTCATCTTACCTTAAATTTATTTTTTAGCATCTTTAGGACGTTTCGCTCCATACTTACTTCTACGTTGAGTACGTCCGTTTACTCCCGCAGTATCTAACGCTCCACGTACAATGTGGTAACGCACACCTGGTAAATCTTTAACTCTACCTCCTCTAACCAATACTATCGAGTGCTCTTGAAGATTATGACCTTCACCACCGATGTACGCGTTAACTTCTTTCCCGTTTGTTAATCTAACACGAGCAACTTTACGCATTGCTGAGTTAGGTTTCTTAGGAGTTGTAGTGTAAACACGTGTACAAACACCGCGGCGTTGTGGACATGATTCCAATGCAGCCGATTTACTCTTCTTGGTTAGTTTTTTTCTACCTTTTCTAACTAATTGTTGAATTGTTGGCATACTAATTAAATTTCCTTTTAAATTTGGATTAAACCCATTTTTTGGGCATGCAAAACTACAAATAATTTATACAAAAACAAATAATAATGGATTTATTTTACATTGATTTATAATTTTTTAAAGAATTATAAACTATATTTTACAGAATTTTAATTCAAGAATAACAAAACAAGTAAATTATCAATAAACCTAATTTTTGATAAGTGATAGTATCTTATCTACATCTATTGACAACAAAATTTATTAAAACTTTATCCTATATTATTTTTCTCTAAGCTAATAACTTTTCGTATTTTTAATTAATCTGAATATCATATAATTATCAATACCCGTAGTGCATTTAGATA
>NZ_DICC01000033.1:0-32982 GCF_002415215.1 Empedobacter sp. UBA5036 | reverse complement strand
AGCTCCGATTTAATTTAAAATCGCAATGGAAACATCAGAATATACAGCCAAAAATACATGTCTTTTACTACGGATGATGGCGTTATGAAATCGATTTATCTTGATTTAAAAGGATCAACCAAAAAATGGGTATTGCTCATCCATAATTGTAGTTTGATTTAAAACCAATTTATGCTTATTTTTGAAGTAAGGCTCATATTATAAAATTCCAGACCCTAACTTTTTTACTTACACACTTCGTGGAATAGTGTCGAAATTATTTTAGTTCAATAAATGATCTTTTGTTAATTTTTCAAAAACTTTAATTACACCAATTACTTGAATTTCTTCTTGTAAATATTCTTCAAAAGTAAAATAGTTGTAAGCTTCAATTTCATTTGTTGGTTTTATTTCTTCGTTCAAATCGTACAAAAAACAATCTTGTTCCATCATAAGATCCTGTTCTCCATATGCTTCAGCTGTAATATGACAATAAAAATTGAGCTCTTCTCTTACCAAATCCAAACTCAATTCTTCTTTTATTTCTCTTACCAAAGCTGTGTCAGAATTTTCACCTTTATCAATTTTTCCACCTGGTAAATACCACGCTTTTTTATTTTTGCTAAATGTCAAAAGCAGTTTATTATTTTTAATAACTAATAAACCCGCTGTTGGTAATTGAATCATCTTTTATTTTTCTAAACTTTTTTGCCATTCCCAGGCAGTACGCATACTTTCTGATAATTTTGTTTCAGGTTTCCAACCCAATTCTTTTTCTGCTAAAGAGTTATTTGCATAAGCTTCGATAATATCTCCTGCGCGACGCTCTTTGATTTCGTATTTCAATTTCAAATCATTGGCATCCTCAAATGCGTGAACAACTTCTAAAACCGTAGATCCTGTTCCAGTTCCAAGATTAAAGAATTCTAGCTTTGCTTTATTTTTATTTTCGATCAAACGAGTTACGGCTTTTACGTGTGCATCAGCCAAATCATTTACATCGATATAATCACGAATTGCCGTTCCATCACGCGTTGGATAATCATCTCCCCAAACTGATAATGTTTCTCTGATTCCAGCCGCAGTTTGTGTAACATAAGGAATTAGATTATTTGGAATTCCTTTTGGTAATTCTCCAATTTTAGCTGTTGGGTGTGCACCTACGGGATTGAAATAACGTAAACAAATCACATTTTTATCAAATGCTGCTGAGAAATCTTCTAAAATTTCTTCCCCCATTTGTTTCGTTTTTCCATAAGGAGATTCAGGTTTTTTTAGTGGAGTTTGCTCATCAATAGGCATTTTATCCGCTTGTCCGTAAACTGTACAAGACGAACTAAAAATAATATTATCTGTATCAAAATCTTTCATCGCATCCAAAAGATTAATCAAACCTAAAATATTATTACGGTAATACATCAACGGTTTTTCAACAGATTCTCCAACTGCTTTATGCGCTGCGAAGTTGATAATTCCGTCTATTTTATTTATTTTGAAAAATTCGTTTACTTTTTCTTGATCTTTTAAGTCAATCTCGAAATAAGTTGGTTTTGTTCCAGTAATAGAAGTAATTTTGTCCAACACGCCAATTTCTGTGTTCGATAAATCGTCTATAATCACAACTTCATAACCTGCATTTTGTAAAGCTACAACTGTGTGCGAGCCAATATAACCCAAACCTCCAGTTACTAATATTTTACTCATTTTTAATATTTAGTTTTTATAGTGAAATCAAATTTAGGAAAATAAAAAAGCTTCTGAAACTAATCAGAAGCTTTTTCGTATTATTTTTAGGATAAATTATTTTCCAAAAAATTCGCGAACAGCAGAAGTTATGTAAGCCAATTGCTCCTCATCTAACTCTGTGTGCATTGGTAAAGACATTACTTCTTCTACCAATTTGTTTGTATTTGGGAAATCTGCATCATTATAATGTCCGTTATCATACGCTTTTTGTTTGCGTAATGGAACAGGATAATAAATCATCGCAGGAATTTCTTTTTCAGTCAAGAAAGCTTGTAATTCATTACGTTTACCATTTGTTACACGTAACGTATATTGATGGAATACGTGAGTTGTATCTGCTCCTTTTACTGGCGTTAATAATGCATCAATATCTTTAAAAGCTTCTGTATAATAAGCCGCAGCTTTGTTACGAGCAGCGTTATAATCATTTAAGAAAGGTAATTTACGACGTAAAACTGCTGCTTGAACAGAATCTAAACGAGAGTTAACACCAACTTCATCGTGGTAGTAACGTTTGTACATTCCGTGATTTACAATTCCACGTAAACGATGCGCAATATCATCATCATTTGTAAAAATTGCTCCACCATCACCATAACAACCTAAGTTTTTTGAAGGGAAGAAAGATGTACAACCAATATGACCAATTGTTCCAGCTTTTCGACCTTTGTAATCCGCTCCAATAGCTTGCGCAGTATCTTCTACAACATATAAATTATGTTCTTTTGCAATTGCCATAATCTCGTCCATATTCGCACATTGACCAAATAAATGAACTGGAATAATTGCTTTAGTTTTTGGCGTAATTGCCGCTTTCAATTTTTCTGTATCAATTGTAAAAGTATCATAATCAACGTCAACTAAAATTGAATTTAATTTCAATAAATCAACAACTTCTACTGTTGCAGCAAATGTAAAATCTGCCGTAATCACCTCGTCACCTGGCTCTAAACCTAGCGCCATCAAAGCAATTTGCAACGCATCAGTTCCGTTTCCACAAGGAATTACGTGTTTTACATTTAAGTAATCTTGCAATTCAGTTTCGAATTGTTTTACTTCTGGTCCATTAATAAAAGCAGCCGAATCCAAAACATTCAAAATTGCTGCATCAACGTCTCCTTTTATTTTTTGATATTGACTTTGTAAGTCAACCATTTGTATTTTTTTCATAACTTAATGAATCTTTCAAAATCTACAACTTTAAAAAGTCGTTATTATTACAACAAATGTACAAAAAAAGCTCATTCTAAATTTTTAACTTTGCAACATTGTGCAAGGATTTTATAACACATCAATTAAGGCGTACGGAATGGCGCTAAAATTGGCTTCGAATTTTAACGAAAAAGCAAAACTTTGGGTAGATGGAAGAAAAAATTGGGAAGAAAAAATAGCTTCTAAAATTTCAGAAACCGATAAAGTTTTGTGGGTACATTGTTCATCTTTAGGCGAGTTTGAGCAAGGTCGACCTGTTATCGAAGCATTGAAAGAAAACTATCCAACACATAAAATTGCTGTTTCATTTTTCTCGCCTTCTGGTTATGAAATTAGAAAGAATTATCAAGGTGCAGATGTTATTTTTTATTTGCCTTTGGATACAAAATCGAATGCAGAAAAGTTGATAAAAGTACTTCATCCAGAAATTTTGATTTTGGTGAAATACGAATATTGGTTCAATTTGATTACCGAATTACATCAGCAAAACATTCCGACAATTGTAGTTTCGTCTATTTTTAGAGAAAGTCAAAACTTTTTCAAGAAAAATGGAAAAAATTGGTTTGCGAAAAAATTAAGTTTAATCAATCATTTCTTTGTTCAAAATCAAAAGTCAAAAGATTTATTAGATTCTATTCAAATCACTCAAAATACAATTGCGGGCGATACGCGATTTGATCGTGTCAAACAGATCATTCATCAAGATAATGAATTGGATTTTATGAATGATTTTAAACAAAATTCGAAATTAATTGTTGTTGGAAGTTCTTGGCCAAAAGATGAAGAATTATTTGTGAATTTAATCAACCAAAAATTAAATAATGATTGGAAAATTGTTTTTGCACCACATAATTTGAATGATGCTGAAATCAATTCTTTTCAGAATAAAATCAACCAAAAAGCAGTTAAATTTTCTGATTTAGAAAAAACATCCAAGCAAGAGTTAATCGATTCGAAAATATTTATTCTAAATACAATTGGTATTTTATCAAAAGTCTATTCTTATGCAGATATTACCTATATTGGCGGAGGTTTTGGTGCAGGAATTCATAACACGTTAGAAGCTGTAACATTTGGAAATCCTGTCGTTTTTGGTCCTAAATACAAGAAATTTCAGGAAGCTGTGGATTTGATAGAAGTTGGCGGAGGATTTTCTATTGCTAATCGACATGAATTTGATACAATTATGAATCGTTTGATGAACGATGAAAATTTCCGAAAAGAAAGTGGAAAAAAAGCTAGAGATTTTGTTCAAAATTCACCAAATGCAACTAAAATTATTTTAGAATATTTAAATGATATTTTGTAAATCTTAAAATTTTATCAATTTTTAACAAAAAAGGCACAGAAATTGTGAATCAAAAAAGTATTATTGATTTTTTTAAGTGTAAATCAATCTTCAGTATGAATAAAACTTTACTTTTGAATTAAATATTATAACTCAGACTTAAGTAATAAAAAAAATGAAAAAACTAATCTTAGGAATAGCACTTTTTGGTGGATTAAGTGCAGCAAACGCGCAAATTGATTTAGGAGTAAAAGGAGGTCTTAACTTTCCAACTTTATCTGGTGATTCTAGAAAAATTTACTCTGATAGTCAAGGAAATGGTTTAGGGACTAAATTAAGAACAGACTTTTATGTTGGTGGTTATGCAAACTACAAAATAACGGATCAAATTAGTTTTCAACCAGAACTTCTGTATTCTAAACAAGGAGCTGGATTAAAAACAAATGACAATTCAAAAGCTAAATTTGTAACACATAATATTAATATTCCTTTAATGGGACGTTATGAAATTATGGATGGTTTAAATGTTGAGTTTGGTCCGCAATTAGGATTTTTAGTTTCTGCTAAAATGAAAACTGAAGAAGGAAAAACAGATACTAAAATAAAAGCTACAGACAATTTCAAAACATTTGATTTTGGTTTAAACTTCGGAGCTGCATACAAAATTACTGATGAATTAGAAATTAATGCTCGTTTTACAAAAGGATTATCAAACATTAATGATTATTATCCGCAAACAGTTAATGACAATTACAAAATTACAAATACTTACTTTAGTATTGGTGTAGCATACAAATTAGCTGAAATGTAATTTATTTCGAATTTAAATATAGGAAGGAGCTTTTTTGCTCCTTTTTTTGTGCTTTATCGTTAAATAATTCTAAAAAAACTTTGTCATGTTAAATTAAATTCTATATTTGTAGTAGTGAAAATACAGTTGTAGATATGAAAGTTAAATTATCAAGAAGAGAAGAGGAAGTGATGGAAGTTATCTGGAGCGGAAAACAAGTTTTTGCGAAAGATATTATCGATTCTTATGACGATCCAAAACCTGCGAATACTACAATTTCTACCTTATTAAAGAGGATGCACGACAAAGGTTATATTGATTACGAGCAAATGGGAAACTCGCGTCGATATTATGCTTTGGTAAAAAAAGATGATTATTTTTCGAAAGAAGTAAAAGGAATGATTTCCAACTTTTTTAATAATTCGGCAACACAATTTGCTTCATTTTTTGCTAAATCGAACAATATGTCGGTCGAAGAATTAGAAAAATTACGTGACATAATTGACAATGAAATAGACCGTAAAAAGAAATAATCTATGGTTGCGTTTTTTATAAAATTTATTCTTTGTTCCGGATTTTTATATTCCTTTTATAAACTTTTTTTGGAACGTGAAAGCATGTATAAAATCAATCGATTTTATCTGTTGTTTTCGTTGATATTTTCGTTAATCGCGCCTTTGTACAAAATTGATTTGCCTATCACAGCGACAGAAACAAATATTTCGCCCGAATTATTGGCTTTTCTGATGCAAAATCCTGAATTGTTGCAACAAGAAAGAGGAATCAATTTTGGTGATATTTTGAATGTTATTTACATTTTGGTTGGTGTAATTTTTCTTGTAAGATTTATCTACAATTTGTACGAATTAATGTTCAAAATTAAGACGGAAGAAAAAATCAAAGATCAAGAAATTACATACATTCTCGATTTAGATTCGAATCAACCATATAGTTTTTGGAAATATATTTTTATTCCGAAAAAGCAACTAAAAAGTTTACATCAAAATTTAATTGATCACGAAAAAGCGCATTGCATTCAGAAACATAGTTTGGATATTTTGTTGATCGAAATTTTTCAGATTCTTTTTTGGTTCAATCCGCTTATTTATTTCTATAAAAAATCAATCAAACTAAATCACGAGTTTTTGGCAGATGAATATGTATTGAAAAGAAACTCAGATTTAAAAACTTACCAACATCAAATTTTGGATTGTATTGCAACGCAAAATCCATCTATGATGGCAAGTAATTTCAATTTTATTCTAACTAAAAAACGCCTACTTATGATGACAAAAAATACATCAAAACGAAAAGTAAAAATTCTGTCTTTTGCTTCTTTGCCTTTTATATTGAGTGCTTTTGTACTTTTTAGCCAAAAATCGTTCGCGCAAGAAGTTGAGAAAAAAGCTCAAAAAGTGGAACAAGCGTTGGAAAAACCTGTTCAATCGCAAGCCGAAATTCTACTTGATCAAGCAACTACTTTAAGAGATTCGCTTCTCAAAACTAATCAGGTCAAAACGGCTACACCAATAGAAAAAGTGATTACGAAAGATGAATTAAAAAAGATTCTAAAAAGTAATCCACAAAACAAAATTATCTTGAATGATGCTGGAGATATCATTCTGAATGATTCTATCAAAATAAAAGATATTGTTTTGAAAAAAAATATGGTTCCTACAGTTTTATATGGAACGGACGGAAAAGTTTTGCAAAAAATTGATCCAAAAGAAATAGAAAAAGTTTTTGTAAGAAAAAGCGGAGATGAAAATTTCATTGAAATTATTAAAAAAGATTCAAGTATCATCAAAATTTTCAAATCAGAAAAAGACATTCCGAATATTGATAAAAAAGTGACAACAGCTAAAATGCCGACGGTAAAAAATAATATTACGTTGAAAAATGGTTACTCTATTTATACAGATAAAAATGGTGTTGAGCACAAAATTATTAGTTCTGAAATTGATAAGGTTTATATTACAAATAATAAAAATGGTGAATTTGATTTATCCAAATCTCCTAAAACAATTACAAGTTTAAAAGTTGATAATAGAAATAGTGATGATATGAATATTACGATTCTTCCAAAGAATGGATATTCAGTAGAATATAAATTTACGGAATCTAATGAATCATTATCTAAACAATTAGATAAAAAGCTAACAGAGTTGAAGCTTGATGAGCAAAATACTAAAAAGCAAATAAAAGAAATCGAAATACTACAAAAAGAAGAGCGTAAAAAGAATAAAAATTAGTGCCTTTTTTACATTATTGTTATATATTTACTCAAACTTTAAAATTTTACTTATATGAAAAAATGTTTATTTTTTATTCCATTATTAGCTTTCGCTATTAATACAAATGCTCAAACTAAATTTGGAGCTAAAGCAGGTCTTAATGTATCAAATTTATCTGGAGATAACCAAAATGCTGATGCAAAAGTAGGTTTTCATATTGGAGGTTATGCTAATATTAAATTTGCTGAGAAATTTGCGTTTCAACCTGAATTGTTATATTCTACACAAGGAGCTAA
Source organism: Empedobacter sp. UBA5036 (assembly GCF_002415215.1). Classification (NCBI taxonomy): domain Bacteria; kingdom Pseudomonadati; phylum Bacteroidota; class Flavobacteriia; order Flavobacteriales; family Weeksellaceae; genus Empedobacter; species Empedobacter sp. UBA5036. The sequence continues at coordinate 25,437 of NZ_DICC01000033.1, read as the reverse complement.
AGAATCTGGAGAAATTTATGTTAATGAACAAATTGGTAACGTAAATGCTGACGTAAAGTATAAATTAGATTATATTAATGTTCCCTTAATGTTTAAATTTTATCCTACACAAGGTTTTAATATTGAAGCTGGTCCGCAAGTAGGCTTTTTAGTAAGTTCTAAATTAAATGTAAAAACTACTGCGCTAGGACAAAAAATTGATGAAGATGTAGATATGAAAGATTACTTAAAATCTATAGATTTCGGATTAAACATTGGATTAGGATATGAGTTTTCAAATGGTCTTAATGCAGGAGCTCGTTACAATTTTGGGCTTTCAAATATCTCTGATGAAAACGGAGGAGATATCAAAAATTCTGTATTTTCTGTTGGTTTAGGATATTCATTCTAATCATTCTTTTATAACATATTTATAAAAAAAAGGAAACTCGCACGAGTTTTCTTTTTTTGTGCGTCATGTTTTGGCATTCTGATTTCTTATTTTTGAGAAGATTGTTTAACTTTCCTAAAAATTCAGAATTTGTTACAAGCAGGCGATTTCAAAATTTACAATGCTTCCGCTGGAGCAGGTAAAACTTACACTTTGGTAAAGGAATTTCTTTCGTTGTTATTGACGAATGAAAGCGATTATCATTTCGAGCATATTTTAGCCATTACGTTTACCAACAAAGCGGCTGGCGAAATGAAGGAACGTATCATCGAAACTTTAGAAGAAATTGCCAAAAATCCTAATCCAAAAGAAGATCAATATATTCTCGAATTAGCTTCGGAACTGAATTTGAAGCCTGAAATCATTAAGACAAAAGCATACAATATTCTGATCGCAATTCTTCATAATTATTCTAAATTTTCGATTTCTACGATTGATAAATTTAATCTTCGATTGATGAAATCTTTTGCGCAAGATTTAGGTTTATCCATGAATTTTGATGTCGAAATGAATACAAATGAAATCATTAATGAATCCGTTGATTTGTTGTATTCAAAAATTGGTGAAGACGAAAAACTAACGCAAACAATGATCAAAATTGCGTTGGATAATATGGACGAAAATAAATCGTGGGATATTCGAAAAACGCTTTCTTCAGACACTTCGGACATTTCTAATGATCGACATTTACAAGATTTAGAAAAGTTAAAAAACATTTCGTTAGACGAATTTATTCGTTATCGAAAAGTTATTTTTGATGATATAAAAACTTTGAAAGATGGTTTGATTACAATCGGAAATGAGTTTTTCGAATTGCTTGCAAACAATGGAATTTCGGTAAATGAATTACCAGGAAAAAGTCGTGGAATTGCCGCTTTTTTCCAGAAATTAAAAAACTTTGATGGTTTTGGTTTGATTTTACCGACCGATACGAATACAAAAGATATTTTGGAAGAAGGTTATCTTTCTAAAGTGAAAGATGCAACTGCTGAATCTATTTTTCCTCAAGTGAAAGATTTGTTCGAAAAAGCTGCGAATATCAATGATCACTTACTTTTGTTAACCTCAATTCAGAAAAATATATCCTCGATTTCGTTGATTAATGAAGTTGAAAAATCATTGGATTCGATCAAAAAAGATTCAAATGTTTTATTAATTAATGAATTTAATACCATTATCAGTAAAAATCTGCAACAACAACCTGCTAATTTTATTTATGAGCGAATTGGTTCACGTTACAATCATTATTTTATTGATGAATTTCAGGATACATCGACGTTACAATGGAATAATCTGAATCCGTTGGTCGAAAATGCACGCGCGCAATCTGATACGATTATGTTGGTTGGTGATGCAAAACAGTCCATTTATCGTTGGCGAGGTGGAAATCCTGCACAAATGATTGATTTAATTGATCGAAAAGAGGAAGAAAATATTAAAGTTGAAGAATTAGAAAAAAACTGGCGAAGTCACGAAAATATTATTCAATTTAACAATGAATTGTATTCGTTTATCGCGCCACAACTCAATTTGCCGAGTTTTCAATATTTGTACGAAATCGGAAATAAACAATTAACTAATCATCAAAAAGATGGTTTTGTCAAAATAAATTTCATTGAGCAAGAAGGTCGTTCGAAAGATTTATTTAAAGAACAAAATTTAGAATTGGTTCTTAAAACAATTGAAGATTGTCGAGCAAATGGTTTCTCATTAAATGATATTGCGATTTTGGTTCGTAGTAATGCGCAAGGGATTTTGTTAGCGAAATATTTGACCGAAAATAATTTGGTTGTGATTTCTAATGAAGCTTTGTTGTTAAAAAATTCATTCGAAATTCAATTGATTGAATATTTGTTCAAAATCACCTCAAATCCTCAAGACGAGCAATCAAAAATTCGTTTTTTGATGGTGGCTTATGAATTAGAATTATTCAAAACGGATGATTTAACAATCACAGTTGAAAAAGCTTTAAAAGGAGATTTGCCAAAGTTTTTAAAATTAACCAAATCAGTTGGGATAGATTTAGATTTTATTCAAGATCAAAACCTTTCATTATACGATTTCACCGAAAAAGCGATTCGAACTTTACATTTACAAGAGCGTTCACCAGCTTATATTTTGAGCTTTTTGGATGTTATTTTAGAATATTCATCAAAAAATGAATCTGATCTTAATTCATTTCTTGAGTTTTGGTCAACAATCAAAGATAAAGCGAGTATCAAAACACCAAAAGGTGTCGATGCAATTCAGATTATGACGATCCACAAGTCAAAAGGATTAGAATTTCCAGTTGTAATTTTGCCATTTTTGGATTGGCAAAGTAAGAATTCTAAAATTTGGATTCCATTACAAAAAGATGAGGAAAATCCGTTCGAAACATTTTATGTTGGAATTAATAATGAATTAAAATCAATCAAAAATGAAGCGATAAAATCGAAGATTGACGAAGAAGAGAATTTGGTTCAATTGGATGAAATTAATACGCTTTATGTTGCAACAACGCGCGCAAAAGAGCAATTGTATATGATAGCGCTAAAACCAAAAGAATCTTCGAAATCAAAAAATATTGCAAACTACTTGCACGAATTTGTTTTCAGTAAAGGTTTTTCTGAGGATGAAGTTATTTTGAAAGGTTCTCCAGAACGAATTTCAACCCCTAAAATCATAGAAAACTCTTCAGCTGAGTTAAAAATTTATTCTTCGGATTGGAATACGCGTTTAGTGATTAACACCAATTCAGAAAAAGCGCAAGAAAAGTTAAAATTCACCGAATTTGGAAATACAGTTCATAACATTTTATCGCAAATTGTTACACAAAATGATTTACCAAAAATCATCGAAAGTGAAAAACAGCGTGGTACAATTTCAGTCGAAAATGTAGAACATCTGCAAAAAACCTTGCAAAATTTATTACAAGATGCTAAATTAGTTCCATATTTTGCTGAAGGTTTAACGGTTTTGAATGAACGCGATTTTATTGATGAAAATGGACAAATTTTCAGAGCAGATCGTGTAGTAATTGATGCAGAAAATAATTGTTCGATTATCGATTATAAAACTGGTCAACCCGATTTAGATCATCATTTTCAAGTGAATAGATATGCCGATTTTTTTAGAAATTTAGGTTATAATATTCAAACCAAAATCTTGATTTATATTGATGATGAGCAGCAAAAAATAAATGTTGTAGAGGTATTTTGATGAATGAAAATGTAAAGTTAAAATTAGCGAGTTTACCCGAAACGCCTGGTGTTTATCAGTATTATAACAAAAGAGGAGATTTGTTATACATTGGTAAAGCGAAAAACTTGAAACGTCGCGTGAATTCGTATTTCAATAAACAACACGATTCGAAACGTTTGCGTGTTTTGGTGAGTAATATTGATAACATCGAAACAATCAACGTAAATTCTGAATATGACGCGTTGTTGTTGGAAAATAATTTGATTAAAGAGCATCAACCACGATATAATATCCTGTTAAGAGATGACAAAACTTACCCTTGGATTTGCATCAAAAATGAACGATTTCCACGAATTTTTTCGACTCGCAATGTAATCAAAGATGGTTCGGAATATTTTGGACCATATTCTAACGGAAAAGCGATGAAAGTTTTGTTAGGTTTGATCAAAGAATTGTATCAACTAAGAACATGTTCGTATGATTTGAGCGAGAAAAATATTGAAAATCACAAATTTAAAGTTTGTTTGGAATATCATATTGGTAATTGTCTTGGACCTTGTGAAGCTTATCAAACCGAAGAAGAATACAACGAGCAAATTTCGGCAATTCGTAATATTATCAAAGGAGAATTTAATGAAGCAAAACAATATTTGGTCAATCAAATGACAAAATATGCATCGGATTTGAAGTTTGAAAAAGCGCAAATGATTAAAGAAAAAATTGAAGCGTTGCAGAATTATCAATCTCGTTCTACAATTGTTTCGCCTACGATTACCAATGTTGATGTTTTTTCGATTACGTCGGACGAAGAATATGCCTATGTCAATTTCATGAAAATTTATCACGGTGCAATTATACAGTCGCATACAGAAGAATGGAAAAAGAAATTGGATGAAACAGACGAAGATTTATTGGAACGTGCAATTATTGATTTTTCAGATCGATTTAATTTAACTTCGAAAGAAATTTATGTTCCGTTTGAATTGAGTTTAGAAATTCCGTTCAGAAAAATTACAGTTCCAAAAATTGGCGATAAAAAACATATTGTCGATTTATCATTAAAAAATACTCGAATTTATCGTTTAGAACAGCTTAAACAAACTAAAATCGTCGATCTTGATCGTCATACAAATCGTATCATGAATCAGATGAAAGTTGATTTACGTTTACCTGCAGAACCTCGACATATAGAAGGTTTTGATAACTCTAACATTCAAGGAACGAATCCTGTTTCGGCTTGTGTGGTGTTCAAAAATGGAAAACCAAGCAAAAAAGATTATCGTATTTTCAATGTTAAAACTGTAGAAGGGCCAAATGATTTTGCAACTATGGAAGAAGTGATTGAAAGACGATATTCAAGAGTTTTGGCTGAAGGAGAATCTTTGCCTCAATTAATTTTGATTGATGGTGGAAAAGGACAATTAAGTTCTGCTCTAAAATCGATTGATCGTTTAGGGTTACGTGGAAAAGTTTCCGTGATTGGAATTGCGAAACGTTTGGAAGAAATTTATTATCCAGACGATCCTTATCCGTTATATTTGGACAAAAATTCTGAAACCTTAAAAGTGCTTCAACATGTGCGAGATGAATCGCATCGATTTGGAATTACGCGTCACCGAAATCGTCGAAGTAAAAACGCTTATAATTCGGTTTTGGAAGAAATAGAAGGTGTCGGTCCGCAAACAATTAAAGAATTATTAACAAAATTTAAATCGGTCGAACGAATAAAAAATGCATCTTTGTTAGAATTAACCGATTGTATAGGAAAATCTAAAGCAAAAAAAATAAAAGATTATTTTTCGAATGATGAAAAATCTACTAATTGACAGAGATTTAACGTCTCTTTTGAACAATCCAAAGCTACAAGCCACTTTGGCAATTGTTCCTATCACTTTATTTATACTTGGCTTGTTAAGTTATTTTGGAATTTTTTATTCGATGTTTAGCACGCTCGATGCGCAGCTAGGACATTTAGGAAGTTCTAAATCACTATTGAGTGCCTTATTAGGAAATCTTATCATTTTTATCTTTTTGGTATTGATGAGTTTTTTCACTGGTGTGATTTCTTTTGTTTACTTTATTGTGCATGCTTTAAAGAATCCAAATTTGATAAAAAGTGATGATCGTTTGGTCTGGATTACGATTATTATTTTTGGAAATGGAATAGGAATTTTTGTCTATTGGCTAACTCAAATCAAGCGAAAAAAGCCTCGTCCAATTATTGATTTATACACAGACGATATCTAAAAATATAAACTGTTTTACTAAATTGTAAAGCAGTTTTTTTATGAATTATTTCAAAAATTTGTACCTTTTAACTACAAATCAAAACAACATGAAAATAGTAGAATTATTAGCAAAAGAATTGCAAAACGAGTATCAAATTACCAAAGAATTTATTGCAAGATTTCCTGAGGATAAAACGACATACAAACCTCATGAAAAAAGTATGGATATTACAACTTTAACAAATCATGTGGTTGAAATATTTGCTTGGCCAGCTTTGATCTTAACAACTGATAAATTAGATTTTGCAGCAGGGGATTACAAACCGACAAAATTTACCTCTATTGAAGATTTACAACAAAAATTGGATGATGATTATGAATTAGGAAAAGCGGCGTTAGAGAATGTGAACGAAGATCATTTATCAAAAAGATGGCAAGTTACAGAAGGAGAAACTGTTTTTGCAGATTTTACAAAATATGAAGCAATTCGTCATGCTTTAAATCAAATTACACATCACCGCGCTCAATTGGGAGTTTTTTATCGCTTACTTGGAATAGATTTACCTTCGAGTTATGGACCAAGTGCTGATTCTCAAAAGTTTTAAAAAATAAAAAAGACCTCTTAAATAAGAGGTCTTAAAATCATAATTAGTGTTAATTGTATTACTGATCAGTAATATTGTTATCTCAAAAATATATCATATATCATATATCATATTTAAACAAATCTAAGTTATGTTTTTTTTAAGAAATATTAACAATTTTATAATATTCGTAGTTAATAATCTATTTTATTAATTTTATCTAAAAAAGACATCAATAAATGTATCAATTAATATGAATTCATAAAAAAAGCTTTCGAAATCCTCGAAAGCTTTTTTGTATTTTGACTTTATATTGTTTTAAACAAAAGGAGTTTTTACAACTTCTGCTAATACATTTTTATCACGAATTTGAATTCTAATTGTTGTTCCAACTTTAGCAAAATCTGTATGAACATATGCTAAACCAATTCCTTGTTTCAACATTGGAGACTGCGTTCCTGAAGTCACAATACCGATTGTATTCTCGTTGTCATCTACAACTTTATAATCGTGGCGAGGAATTCCTCTTTCGATCATTTTGAAACCAACTAATTTCTTCTCAACTCCAGCTTCTTTTTGAGCTTTTAAAATATCAGATGAAATAAAATTTGTGTCCAATTTCGTTACCCAACCAAGACCAGCTTCTAATGGAGTTGTATCATCATTGATATCATTTCCGTATAAGCAGTATCCTTTCTCTAAACGCAATGTGTCACGAGAAGCTAAACCGCAAGGCTCAATATCGAAAGATTTTCCAGCTTCCATTACTTTGTCCCACATTTCGTTTGCTTGCTCATTCGCGAAATAAATCTCGAAACCTCCTGAACCAGTGTAACCAGTTGCAGAAATAATCACATTTTCCATACCTGCAAACGTACCAATTGCGAAATGATAAAACGGAATTTCAGCTAAATTAACATCTGTCAACGACTGCATTGCTTCAATTGCTTTTGGACCTTGAATTGCTAACAAAGACATCTCATCAGATTTATTTGTTAACTCTGCACCAAACGTATTGTGTTTGTTCATCCATTCCCAATCTTTATCGATATTAGATGCATTTACAACTGCCATCCATTCATCATCAGAAATTTTATAAATGATTAAATCATCTACAATTCCTCCTTTTTCGTTTGGCATTGCATTATATTGAGCTTGACCAATGGCAACTTTCGTTACATCATTCGTCAATAAGTGTTGTAATAAGTCTGTTGCTTTTTCTCCTTTTACAAAAAATTGTCCCATGTGAGAAACGTCAAAAACACCAACTTTTTCTCGAACAGCAAAGTGTTCTTGGTTAACACCTGCGTATTGCACTGGCATTTCATATCCAGCAAAAGGAACCATTTTCGCACCTAAATCTTTGTGCTTTTGGTTTAATGCAGTTACTTTCATTGTTTGTTTGCTTTGATAAGTTTATAATTCTCCCAAAAATAAGGAATTAATTGTTAGGAAAATTTCTTTAATAGAAGATTATCTAATTTTATGAATAATTTTTAAATTCCCTTCCGTCGCTTTATACGGCTCGAAACGCATAACCGATTTTCCTTTACCAAATTTGTTCATAAACTTTTCGTTTATTTTTCCTGATAATTTCAATGGTTGACAACCTTCGCAAGGAATAATCAAAATGGTATCGTTTGTTTTACCTTTTACTTTTACAATTTCGTACGAATAATCTGTATCCAAACGAGAATTAATAACATTTTCAATTGGTTTATTAAAGCTCTCAATAAAGAAAACGCGTCGATCTTTGTTGCTTCCAATAATAATTGCAGCACCAACTAAAATCAATAAAACGACAATTGATATGGTCAAAATTTTTTTAAAATCCATCTTTTTGGTTAATTCGTAGATTAAAAGTAATAATTCATTCCGAATGAAAAAAATATTCGTTTTATTTCCTATCTTTTTACTTCTATTTACATTGACAATTAATAGTTGTACAAAAGCAAAAATATTAAAAGAAAAACATTCAATTTCATTACAAAATATCCAAAATGGTGATTTGATTTTTGTTGGTGCGCAAACAGAAGAACTTTCGGGCGCGATAAATAGAGTGACAAAAATAAATGACGAAACCAATTTTGATCATGTTGGATTGATTGAAAAAACGGCTGATTCTATTTTTGTTCTACATGCTGCACCAATGGGCGGATCGCAACGAGAAGAAATACATCATTTTTATACTTCTCAAACCGAAAAGAATAATAAAATTGTTATTTATCGTCTCAAAAATGAATATCAATCAACGATTCCTCATGCAATTGAAAAAGCTAAAACAATGCTCGGAAAACCTTATAATTGGTTATATATTTTGAATGATGACGAATTATATTGTTCTGATTTTTTAGAAAGAGCTTTTCGTGATGATAAAGTTTTTGAACTAATTCCGATGAATTTCATAAACAAAGAAACCGGAATTATTGATGATTTTTGGATTGATTTTTATCGTAAAAAAGGAAAAGAAGTTCCACAAGATGAACCAGGAACAAATCCAAATCAATTAGCAACTTCTGAGAAATTAGTTAGGATTGGAGAATTGAAATTTTAATACAATTTTAAAAATCACAAACATTATACATTAATAAAATGTACATATTTAATATAGCATTAATCATTATCATCAATATTTTGATAATACTTTGCTTTAAAAACTCTAAAATGTTTTTAAAAATAGGTTTAATAATTCTTCTAACTCTAATATTTTTAGGAATAAACATTTATCTAAAAACATTCGATAATCCAATCATCTTATTTATTATTCTAATATTTTCAAGTTCAATTATTTTCTTGAATTTATTCCTAAAGCTTAGTCCAATTAATGATAATATTGACAATTTTAAGATGATTAAAACAGTTCGTTTATTCATTTTTAAAATCATTTTTCCTACTTTAATTACTATATTCCAAATTATATTAATGAATGACACGAATCTACAAACTGAAATATTATCAACTAAGAAAAATAATACAATAAAAGCTGTTAACTAACTCTATCAATTATCATCCAATAATCCCTACTTTTACCACATGAAACAAAATATCATTTATAGTATCATTTTCTTTTTCGCGTTATTTGGACTAAAATATTTGTTCGATAAAAGCGATGTCCAAACAATGTTGGTTTATTCGGCAATTGGAACGGTTATCTTTTTTATTTATCGCGTTTTTGTAAGAAAAATGTTGTACAAACAAAAAGACCAAGAAAACTAATTTTCTTGGTCTTTTTTTATTGCTTGCATCGCTTCCTCGATGTGCGTTTCGGCAACATTTGAAACAATGTGTTTGATTAATTTTCCTTGTTTATTGAATACAAAAGTTTCTCTCGGGGTGATTAAACCAAATTTCTTTTTAATTCCCAACAACTTCGACAACTTTGCGCCTTTATCAGAAAGCAACGGAAAGTTTAGTTGATGTTTTGTATAAAACTTTTCGTGAGAAGATGTTGATTGTCCATTTATTCCAACAATCACAGCATCTAAAGCATTAAAATCTGTATTTACGTCACGAAATTGACAGACTTCTTTTGTACACATTGGAGTAAAATCCATTGGATAAAAGAATAAAACAAAATATTTTTTGTACAAAAACTCGTCCGAATTAAACCAATTTCCTTTATTATCCTCCAACGAAAAAGTTGGAATGTGATCACCTAATTTCATTCGCCTGCGTATTCTACGAAATTACGTGGAGTTTCATATAAGGTTACTTTCAATTCTAAATCAGTCGCTAATTTTGCTCTAATTTTATTCCAAATCAAAATCACAATATTTTCGGCAGTTGGATTGATAGTTTTAAATTCTTCAATATCAACATTTAGATTTTTATGATCCAAATACTCTTCAACTTCAACCGCGATTATTTTTCGTAATTCGTCCAAATTCATCACAAAACCAGTTTCTGGATCAACTTCACCTTTCACCGCCACAATAATTTCATAATTGTGTCCGTGATAATTTGGGTATGAACATTTTCCGAAAACTTCAAAATTCTGTTCATCGCTCCAATTCTTGTTAAACAATCGGTGCGCAGCGTTAAAATGTGCTTTTCTGTTGACAGTAACTTTCATTTGTATAAATTTTTATTCTTCGATATACGAAACGTAATGTTCAAAAATTATTTTGAACCAAGCTGTATAATTCTGAGGATTTTTTTCCATATCTTTTTTCAAATCATCCAATTCTACCCAACGATAAGCCATCACTTCATCAGGATTTAGCTTTGGTTCATTATCAAATGTTCCGATAAAAACATGGTCTAATTCATGCTCAATCAAATCATTTTCTAAATGTGCTTTGTAGATGAAATTAAATTTATATTCTAATTCGCAATCAAATCCCATTTCTTCTTCCAAACGTCTGTGCGCCGCTTGTTCGTATGTTTCGTTATCGCGCGGATGACTACAACATGTATTCGTCCACAACGTTGGCGAATGGTATTTGCTCGCAGCTCGTTGCTGAATCATCAATTCTCCTTTGGAATTGAATACAAAAACAGAAAATGCACGATGCAACAAACCAGCCACATGAGCTTGTTGCTTCTCCATCAATCCTAATTTTTGATCGTCCTGATCAACTAAAACTACAAATTCTTCCATAAAACAAAAATAACCATTTATGTAGGATTAAAAAAGAAGTTCGATTTCTTTGTGCTTAAATTCTCGCAATTCTTGATTGATTTCAATTAGTAAATTTCCTGCTTCATTTACATCTCTAATAATTCCGTCTACTTCTACTCCATCCAATCTAAAATGCGAAATTTCATCTTTTCTAAATAGATTATCTAAATATGTTTGATGAATTTGTTCGAAATTTTTCTGTTCTAAGATTGAATATTCTGCCTCGAAATAATGCATTAAATCTGCCAAAATTTCCTCGATGTCATATTCTTTGTCAGTTACTTTTCGAATAGATGTTGCTTTTGGTAAGTGATTAAAGTCAGCTTGATTGACATTAATTCCTATTCCAATTACAGAATTCATAATTCCATTGGAACGATGATTTTCGATTAAAATTCCACAAACCTTTTTATCATTTAAAATGATATCATTTGGCCATTTTACGTTAGATTTTGGATGAAATTGTTTTAAAAATAGACAAATAACATTCGAAATCCATTCGTTAAAATAAATTAATTCTTGAAAACTATAATCTGTTTTCAACAAAAAACTAAAGGTTAAATTTTCTCCAGCGACAACTTTCCACTCATTTCCTGCGTAACCTTTTCCTTTTGTTTGATTTTTAGCATGTATGACAGTCCAACTATTGGCATCTTTTTTGGACAAATCCACCAAGAACTCATTCGTATTAGGCAAAGAATCAAAACTAATTAAATACATTTTTTTTACTATTTTTATAGAGTGGTTAAAGTTATTTTAAAAAGTTTAAACTTTAATAAGGATTCACTAAATTTGCGAATTACAAAATAAAAGATGATAGATACTCAATATACAAAAGACTTGCTAGATAGCATTGTTGACGGAATTACAAATGTTAAAGGAGAAGAAATTACAATTCTAGATTTACGCGAAATTGAAAATGCATTTTGTCAATACTTCGTTATTTGTACCGGAAACTCGAATACACAAGTTAGTGCTTTAGCTGGTTCGATTGAAAGAACTGTAAAAACAGAAATGTCAGAAAGACCTTTTCATGTAGAAGGAACGCAAAATAATCAATGGGTTTTGTTGGACTACACTAATGTTATTGTCCATATTTTCCAAAAAGAATACAGAGAATATTACGATATCGAAAGTCTTTGGGGTGATGCCGTAGAGACGCGTATCGAAATGGAATATTAATCATAACTGAAACCAAAAAAAATTGAAAAAAAATAATTTTAAACCTTCGGGGTTTAATCCTACATGGATATATGCCATTATTGGATTATTGCTGATTGCCTTTCTATTATTTTCTGATAACATTGGAGGTGCCGGCGGAACTACTAAAAATATAGACCGTACGACTTTCCTTTCTTATGTAGAAAAAGGTTACGTAAAAGAAGCCAATCTAGAAAAAGAATCAGGACGTGTAAGTGTATATTTAACGGACGCAGCTCTGAATACTGAAGAATTTAAAAAGTTTAAAAAATCAAACGAAACTTTAAATCCTTTTGCTACAGGTACTCCAAACTTTATTTTCAATGTTGCTGATGCAGGAAATTTTGAAAAAGATTTTTATGCTAACGTAGAAAAGAGTCCAAATAAAACTGCCGTTCTTAACACACAAATTTCAAATGGTTTTGGAAGTTTGTTTATGAATCTTTTCATTTCATTAATTTTCTTCGGATTAATCTACTTCTTACTATTTAGACGAATGGGCGGAGGCGGATCTGCTGGAGGTGGCGGAGGAATTTTCTCTGTCGGAAAATCGAAAGCGAAATTATTTGAAGGTGATGATCATATCAAAACAACTTTCAAAGATGTTGCAGGTTTAGAAGGTGCAAAAGAAGAAATCGAAGAAATCGTTGAATTCTTGAAACATCCAGAAAAATTCACAAAATTAGGTGGACGTATCCCAAAAGGAGCCTTATTAGTAGGACCTCCAGGTACAGGTAAAACCTTATTAGCAAAAGCTGTTGCTGGAGAAGCAAAAGTTCCTTTCTTCTCATTATCAGGATCAGATTTCGTAGAAATGTTTGTGGGGGTTGGTGCATCTCGTGTACGTGACTTATTCAAAAATGCAAAAGAAAAATCTCCTTCAATTATCTTTATTGATGAGATTGATGCAATTGGTCGCGCACGTGGAAAATCAAACTTTACAGGCTCTAATGATGAACGCGAAAATACATTAAATCAATTATTAACAGAGATGGATGGTTTCGGAACAGAATCTAACGTAATTGTGATTGCTGCAACAAACCGTGCTGATGTATTGGATAAAGCATTGATGCGTCCAGGTCGTTTTGACCGTATTATTCACGTTGATTTACCTGAATTAAACGAACGTAAAGAAATCTTCGCAGTTCACTTACGTCCATTAAAATTAGGTGAAGATGTTGAAATCGAATTTTTAGCAAAACAAACTCCAGGTTTCTCTGGTGCAGATATATTCAATGTTTGTAACGAAGCAGCTTTAGTTGCTGCTCGTAAAAACAAAGACGTTGTAGAAAAACAAGACTTTTTAGACGCTGTTGACCGTATTATTGGTGGATTAGAGAAGAAAAGTAAAGTGATTAAACCTTCTGAGAAAAAACGTATCGCTTATCATGAAGCTGGTCACGCTACAATTGGTTGGTTAACAGAACACGCTGCTCCATTGGTTAAAGTAACTATAGTTCCTCGTGGACGTTCGTTAGGTGCCGCTTGGTATTTGCCAGAAGAAAGACAAATTACAACGACAGAACAATTGTTAGACGAAATGTGTATGACAATGGGTGGTCGTGCTGCTGAGGAAGTTGTTTTCAATAATATTTCTACTGGTGCATTAAGTGATTTGGAAAAAGTTACAAAACAAGCTTCTGCAATGGTTAGTATTTACGGATTGAACAAAGAAGTTGGTAATGTTTCTTATTACGATTCATCTGGACAAAATGAGTATGGTTTCAGCAAGCCTTATTCAGAACAAACTGCTCAGGTAATTGATAAAGAGGTAAAAACAATGATCGAAGCTCAATATGATAGAGCAAAAGATATTTTACGTGAACATCGCGATCAATTAGATGTTTTAGCTCAAAAATTAATTGAGAAAGAGGTGATCTTTAGAGAAGATTTGGAAGAAATTTTCGGACCAAGAAAATTTGTAAACGAATTAGATCAAATCGAAGAAAAACAAGAAGAGGCTATAGAAGCTGATTCAGAACAAGTTGTTCAACCAGAATCTGGAAATGATATTTAATCAAATTCATTCAAAATAATAGAAAAAATCGTCCAAATAGGACGATTTTTTTTTTACTTCTTATTATATTGTTAAAATTTATTACCTTTAGGCTGTAATTGATTAATTTCATATAAAATCATGAGTTTTCATGTGGAAAGCAATTAAAAACCTACTTAAAAAAGCTACTGAAAAATCAGCAGAGAATTCAGATGATAATCAAATTGATTTATTTCATCCAAATTATGCTGACCAAAAAATTTCTATAGATGAAGTATTTGCTACAAATTTTAATGTAGGTGGTGGACATTTTTTATTTTGTGATAATATAGAGGAGGCTTCTAAAAACCTTAAAGAGATTGTCAATTACGAAAATGTAACCGAATTAATTTGTCCTGATCCAAATTTACAACAGGTTCTTAATTCAGTCAATATTCCTTTTGTCGAAAATCCATGCGACTCTCGTTATACGCTTAGTTTTCTTAGTTGCGAATTTCTGATTGCTTTTGATGGAAGTATTATGTTATCGGCGCATCAAACTTATGGTAGAAATATTGCTGATTTTCCGTCAAATTTTATTATCTATGCACGCCCGTCACAATTAGTGGAAAATGTGAGTGTGGCATTACAGAAATTACGAACATTAAAAAAAGATAACCTTCCATCTAAAATAACTTCGATTCGAGGAAAAAATATGCACAAATTTCCCAACGTAGACAACGCGAAGAATATTTATTTGTTATTGGTTGAAGATTAGCTATGAAAAATTTAGCAATTAGAGCTTTCTCTGGACTTATTTACGCACTTATTATATTTTTCGGGACAACGATAGATCCAAAAGGTTTGATTGTTTTGATGATGGTTTTTGGACTTTTTTGTTTGTACGAGTTTTTTAAAATCACTAATCTTACCAATAAACTTTATCAATTAGGAGCACTTTTAGCTGCCTTAGTTGTTTTTGGATATTATGGAAAAGAATTTTTAGAAGCTTTCGAAACTTCAAATCATTACTATTTTCATTTAAGAAGTTTGTACTTCATCATTCCAGTTTTATTTGTTTTTAGTATTTATATTATTTTCAAATCAACCAACGAATTGTTGAACGATTTTGGAAAAGCTACTTTAGGATTAACATACGTTATCGCACCATTTGCCTTAGCCTTAACTTTACCTAGTTTTGATTATAATTTAGGCGAAAAAGTAATGCATTACGAAGTATTTTTCGTTTTCTTATTACTTTGGTGTAGTGACACATTTGCCTATTTAACAGGAAACTTAATTGGAAAACACAAATTAGCACCTAAAATTTCGGGAGCAAAAACGTGGGAAGGATTTTTTGGAGGAATAGTTTTTACTTTATTAGCTGGATTCTTAATTCAGAAATATTTTGGAGAAAACTTGCACGGAAACTGGATGATTATTGGTTTAATCGTTGCTGCATTAGGTCCATTAGGAGATTTGACAGAATCTAAATTAAAACGATTTTTCAATGTAAAAGACAGCTCTAACCTTATTCCAGGACATGGTGGTTTTTTAGATCGATTAGATAGTTTTATATTTGTCGTACCATTTGTTTATTTATATTATTTATTAGTATATACTTTATGAAACTTCACAGAGAAGGAACAGCAATTTTGATAGGTTGCTTAATTTTATTTGCAATCGCTACAGGAGTATTACATTACTTTTTTCCTGTATATGGTTTTTACTTTGCCTTACCATTATGGATACTTTACGGATTTATCGTTTGGTTTTTCAGAAACCCAATTCGAGAATCAGATTCATCTGAAAACTGCGTTATTGCGCCTGTAGATGGAAAAGTTGTTGTATTAGAAGAAGTATTTGAAAGCGAATTTTTGAATCAAAAATGTATTCAATTATCAATCTTCATGACACCTCTTAATGTACATGTAACGCGTTATCCGGTGAATGGAAAAGTGATTTATTCGAAATATCATCCAGGAAAATTTTTGGTTGCGTTTCATCCAAAATCATCAGAATTGAACGAAAGAACAACTGTTGTTGTAGAGAATGCAGATCATACAAAAGTTCTTTTCAGACAAATTGCAGGTGCAGTTGCGCGAAGAATTGTTTGTTACAGTAAAGAGAACGACAGTGCAGTTGCGGGTAAAGAATATGGTTTTATCAAATTCGGATCGCGTGTTGATATCTTTTTACCACTTGATACAGAGATCAATGTAAAGGTTGGAGATAAAACAAAAGGTGGAATTCAGAAAATTGCACAATTGAAATAAATCAGTTAGTTGAACTCAATGTTTTTAACTAATTTTGTCAAAACAATTATAATAATATACCCATACAATAAATTTGTAAGACATGAAAAAATTAATTCTTTTAGTAGCTGTTGCAGCATTCGCTACTTCTTGTAACTCTAAAGCAAGTGTAAATCACGGAGTTCTTCCAGTTGTTCACGAACCAGCTACTGCAGAAGAAATGCACCACAAATCTGAAGCTGCTCACGAAGGTCACGGAAAACATGAGGAAGCTGTTGAAGAAAAACACGAAGAAGTGAAAGATTCTACAAAAACGGCAGAAACTCCTAAAGTTGAGAAAAAAGATACTGTAAAAGCTGGTCATTAAGATTCAGCTTTTTTTTGTTTTTATAGATTTATTATCTGTTTATCATCGCCTATTACATAATTTTTATTTTTAGGGCGAATATAAAATGAACGTGAAGAAGAGTTATTCTCAGAAATAATTGATAATATCTCTTGATAGGTAAACAAACTTGCATCGATTGCAATTTCATTATTTGATAAAGATTTGAAATCTGATTTCTTATTTATCCAAAATAAATCTTCTGCATTTACTTCTATTTTAGAAATGTTATTAGGTGAATGTAAAGAAAATTTAAATAATTGAATTAAATATTTAATCAAAATTCCCGAACGTAAAAATTGATAATGCAACCAATTTTTTTGATAATATTTCGCCAAGAAAATCATCATGGCTTCAAAAAAATGTTTATAATATTTTTTATCTTTTTTCGTACTTTCTCCCTTGTAATGTAAAACCGTTATATCTCCTTTATAATAATTTTTATAACCAGCCAATTCTGCACTAAAAGACAAATCTATATCTTCTCCATACATAAAATAACGTGGATCAAATCCTCCAATTTCCTGATAGATTTTCTTCGTGGTGAACATAAAAGCACCAACTAAAATTTCGCAAGGAGCAATTTCAAATTCATCAACTTCTAATTTGTAATAATTATTTTTCTTTGAATGATTAAATCGACTATACAACTTAGAAAATGAATTTTTAGCTGTCGGAATATTACGTTTTGATTCTGGATGAAAATTTCCGTTTGTATCTATCATTCGTACTCCCACAAAACCTATTTTTTCTTTTGACTGATGAAATTCAATCAAAGATTCGAATAAATTCTCTGGAATAATTGTATCTGGATTAAGAATCAGAATATATTCTCCCAAAGCATTCTCAACCCCAATATTATTCGCTTTTGCAAAACCAAGATTTTCATTTTGAAGTAAAAAGTTTACAGTAGGAAAAGTTTTTTTTAGGAATATAAAATCAATTTCCGATGAATTATTATCAATTACAATTATTTCGCCATCTACATTTTTTAAAGCTTCTTGACACGAATCAAGACAAAGCTCTAAATGTTTTGGCGCATTATAACTAACAATAATTATCGATAATTTCATCTAAAATTTATTTTCTGAATATGGTATTCGATGTTGTATAGAACGAACTAGCGTTGCTTCGTCCGCATATTCTAACTCATCTCCTACACCAAGACCTCGCGCAATGGTAGAAAAAATAATTTCGGAATTCTTTAATTGTCGGTACAAATAGAAAACAGTTGTATCTCCTTCCATTGTCGAACTTAAAGCAAAAATTATTTCCTTCACATTTTCATTTTGAACACGATCAACCAATGTTTGAATATTCAATTGACCAGGTCCAATACCTTCCATTGGAGAAATCTTTCCTCCTAAAACGTGATATTGTCCTTTAAATTGTCCTGTATTTTCAATTGCCATCACATCGCGCACATCTTCCACCACACAAATTATAGTTTCTTCTCGCAATGGATTGTTGCAAATATCACAAACCTCATCATCAGAAATCGTATGACAATGTTGACAATATTTAACATCATTCACCAAATGAGAAAGCGCTTCGGACAAAGCCGTCGTTTGAGATTTGGGACGATTTAGCATATGTAAAACAAGTCGCAGAGCTGTTCTCTTTCCTATTCCTGGTAAATTTGACATTTCTTCTACAGCTCGCTCTAAAACCTTGCTTGGGTAATTCATTCTTTCAAAAAATTATAGACAACAAATTTACAATTTTATCTTCGGAAAATTAATCTATCATCATTCACTCAAAAATATTAAATTTGGGCTTATTTACTAAATAAATTATGAACTCAACAATTTTACTACTTTGTGTTATCGTATACTTTGTAGGACTTTTAGTGATCTCTTACTTCACCAGTCGAAATTCTGACAACCAATCTTTTTTTAACGGAAACAAAAAAAGTAAATGGTGGTTAGTGGCTTTCGGAATGATTGGAACAAGTCTTAGTGGCGTTACTTTTATTTCGGTACCGGGAACGGTCGGAAAATTAACTGGTTCCGAATATATTTACGGAGGATTCGAGTATTATATGATGGTAATCGGATTTTTTCTTGGTTATTTTATCGTCGCTGGCGTATTACTTCCGCTCTATTACCGTATGAATCTGACCTCGATTTACACGTATTTAGGAAAACGTTTCAATGTTGAAGCACATAAAATGGGATCGGTTTTCTTTATTATTTCCCGTGGAATTGGCGCAACAGCACGTTTATATTTAGTTGTAAATGTGTTACAAATATTTTTATTAGACAATTTAGGCGTACCATTTTGGGCTACAACATTTGTCTTATTATTGATGATATTATTATACACGTTCGAAGGTGGAGTAAAAACAATTGTCGTAACAGATACCTTGCAAACATCGTTTATGATCATTAGTTTGATTGCTTGTATTTGGTTTATCCTTTCGCATCTTAATTTATCTGTTGGTGAAGCTTACGATATGATGCAAGCCAAAAATTATACGCATTTCATTAACTTTGATCCAAATTCGAAAACATATTTCTTAAAAACTATTTTAGGCGGAATGTTTATCACAATTGCTATGACTGGTCTTGACCAAGAAATGATGCAAAAAAATATTTCGGTTGATAATCTTCAAAACTCAAAAAAGAATATGTTGACGTTTGCTGGAACATTATTGATTGTTAATTTAGCATTCCTATTTTTGGGTGGATTGCTTTATTTATACGCAATGAGTGAAGGTGGTTTTTATACTGCTGACGGTTTCTTTATGGAACAAGGCGGACAAAATATTATGGGTGATGATATGTTTCCTGCGCTTTCGCTTTTAGGACATCATTTCCCAATGATTATTTCTGTAATTTTTATTATCGGATTAATTTCTGCTTTATTTCCTTCTGCTGACGGAGCTTTAACAGCAGTTACAAGTTCATATTGTGTCGATTTATTAAACATCAACGAAGACAAAGAAAAATCAGAAAAAGAAAAGAAAAAGATTCGTATTCGTGTTCACTTAATTTTCACGGTAGTTTTCTTTATCTTGATTATGGTTTTCAAAATGATTAACAACAAATCAATTGTTTATCTTGTGATGGAAATTGCAGGTTATACATACGGACCTTTATTAGGATTGTTTGCTTTCGGAATTTTAACGAAACGTAACATTTACAGAAAATATTCAATTATTACAGTTGCTATTTTAGCACCTATTTTTACGTATATCATCAACGAATTAGTGATTAATTTTACTGATTACAAAATTGGTGTTGAATTAATCATTTTGAATGGTTTATTAACCTTTATCGGTTTGTGGTTAGTAAGTTCTAATCGTCAAAAAGAAACAATTATTCATTCATAATCAGAACAATTAACACTCTACAACTATGAAAAAAATCGCCATTATTGGAGCAGGAAATTTAGGAATTTCTATAACAGAGGGTTTAATTAAGAATAAAGCATTCGATCCAAATCAAATTATCGCTACAAGAAATAATTTGAATCAAATTGAACATCTTAAAAAGCTTGGTGTAACGATTACAAATGATAATCATTTTGCTGTAAAAGAAGCTGATTATATTCTGTTGTGTGTAAAACCGTACAAAGTGGAAGAAGTTTTGACGCAATTAAAAGACGATTTTACGACCAATAAAATATTAATTTCAGTTGCAACAGGAATTTCATTGCAAACGTATCAAAATATTTTATCACAAGGTATGTCAATTTTTCGTGCAATGCCTAATACAGCTGCTTCTGTGGAAGAATCGATTACATGTATTTGTGGAAATTCGAAAGATGAAAACATTTTAAATGAAATCAAAACGATTTTCAATCCAATTGGCGAAACAGTTGTTATAAATGAGGAATTGATGAATGCAGCGACTGTAATTGGCGCTTGCGGAATTGCTTATGTTTTACGATTTATAAGAGCAATGATTCAAGGTGGAATCGAAATTGGATTTGACACACAAACTGCTACAAAAATTGTGACACAAACTGTAAAAGGAGCTGCTGAATTATTAATAGAAAACGGTTTGCATCCAGAACAAGAAATTGATAAAGTGACGACACCAAAAGGTTGTACGATTGCTGGATTAAATGAAATGGAACATCAAGGATTTAGTTCTGCTTTAATAAAAGGAATTAAAACTTCTTTTGATAAAATATAATTATGGAAAAGAAATTAAAATTAATCTGGGATTTTTATGGTCCCGATGCTATACCAACTGCAAAACATCATGCAGTTCACCTGAAACAATACGCAGAAAAAGAAAAGTTACAAAGTACATTTTCTGAATTTGTAGAGGTTGAACCAGAATATGCAGTTGCTTATTTGGTGGTGGTAGAATCTGAAATGATACAAGTTCGTGACGCTTTGATCCCTCACCGTGGCGAATGGCATTCGGAAGAAGAATAAATAAAAAAGACGAAGTTTAGCTTCGTCTTTTTTATTGTTTTAAAAATCGCATAAAATCTCCTCCCCAATTGTAGTGATTTATGTTCTACGATTTTTTTGCCCTACAAAAAAGGATTATTTTTGTTCAAATTTTTATAAACAAACAATGACACTTCAAGAACTTCAAACACAAGTACAACAAACAAGGAGAGATATTTTGAGAATGGTACATGCCGTAAATAGTGGACACCCAGGTGGATCATTAGGTTGTGCAGAATATTTTGCTGCATTATACGGTAAAATCATGACTTACTCTACAGACTTCTCTATGGACGGAAAAGGAGAAGATTTATTCTTCTTATCAAACGGTCACATTTCACCAGTTTTCTACAGCACATTAGCTCGTTCAGGATTCTTCCCAGTTAGCGAATTAGCTACATTCAGAAAATTAGATTCTCGTTTACAAGGTCACCCAACAACACACGAAGGTTTACCTGGAATTCGTATCGCTTCTGGATCTTTAGGACAAGGTTTATCAGTTGCTTTAGGTGCTGCGCAAGCAAAAAAATTAAACAACGACGATAAATTAATTTACACATTACACGGTGATGGTGAATTACAAGAAGGTCAAGTTTGGGAAGCTTTTATGTATGCTGCTGGTAAAAAAGTAGATAATGTAATTGCAACGATTGACTACAATGGTCGTCAAATTGATGGTGACACAGACCACGTTTTACCTTTAGGAGATTTGAAAGCTAAATTAGAAGCTTTTGGATGGATTGTTTTAGAAGAAAAAGATGGAAATAACTTAGAAAAAGTAATTGCTATTTTAGAAGAAGCTAAAACATTAACAGGAAACGGGAAACCAGTTTCAATTTTATTACACACAGAAATGGGTAATGGAGTTGATTACATGATGGGAAGCCATTCTTGGCACGGAAAAGCGCCTAACGACGAGCAATTAGCATCTGCATTAGAGCAAAATCCTGAAACTGAATTGACAGATTATTAATAATTTCAATACAACCAAAATACTATGAAAACGTTATTTTATTCTATACTTACGCTTTGTTCTTTGACAGCCTTTGGGCAAGAAAAAACATATTCTTTTGACAAAAAAGTATCGTATAAAATCAATTTACCAGAAGAATATCAAACTTATTTGGAAGGTCAAAAAGATTTATCTTTTGTAACATATATTTCTAAAGACGCTGTTTTAGGAACTTCGGAAGGAGGTCCTTACACTTCAGGAAGTTTCAGTAAAGATGCTTTCTTTATCAACAACAGCAAGTTTTTCGAAGTCTATGCCAATTCATTAGAAAATCAATTATCGATAAAAGCTCCTTATTATTACGAAGGTATGTCGGATGATAATTTAAAACCTTATTCAGATAATTTGTTCGAGAAATTTATTTCAGTTAAAAATCTAAATTCATCTACAACGATCAATGGATACAAGTGTAATGAATACGAATTAACATCTAAAACAGATTTCGAAACAAAATCTTCTACATTATGTGTTGATGAAAAAAATGCAATTAATAATGTTGCGATTATGTTTCCTCAAACAAAACTGAAAGGACTTTTGATACGATATGACGCAGGAGATTTTAATGGATTAACAATTCAAAATATTGCAAATTCTAACGTAAAAGTAACTTTTGATGAGAAAAAAGAAATCGAAAGTTTTACCAACGAATTGGCAAAAAAGAAACAAGAATACGAGAACATGATGTCGTCTGTAGATACAGCTTATGCAGCGGAAGCAGTAGCTTATTCACCAGACAATCGTTACGAGGATCCTATTATTAATTATTACAATTATCAAACATCAGAAAGTGATAACGTAAATAGTCTTTTTGGAACTGTTGCTTCATTAAATTATAGCTTGATTTATAATGATAGTGATTATGATGGAAATCCTGATATAGAGCGTTCTAAAGCTTTGGCAACTGCGCAAGGTTCTACAAATCAATTGGTAAAACAATTCAAAAAGAATAAATTAGCAAACAAAAGCGAAGTAAAAGAATTAAATAACCTTTTCAAAACGTATTTCGATGATGCTAAAAAGTTTAAATTAACAGAAGTTTCAACAGATTATGATGAAGCGGCTGTAGCAGTAGATTCTGCTGTTGCTGCAACAGAAGTTAGTTTAGCCGAATATTATGATCCTTATACATCTGCTTACAAAACGACAGATATTAGCAAAATCGATTTGGCAATCGACAATCCAGACATTCAAGATTTCATGAAAGTTGCACCAGAACATTGCAAAAATTTGAAAGCTAAAATTCCGACTTTTACAGATAAAGATTTAGGAAATTTGGTTTACAATTACGCAGGACAAGTGTGCGATATGTACATTTATCAAAGCGGAAGTGTTGCTCTTTCGGGAACAATTGATGCAATAAGAAAAAGTGTTTTAGAAATCAATAACAAATATGATAAACTGAAAAAAGAAGACAAAGATAAGTTAACTACTTTCTTGAATTCTTTGGATTAATACTTATCAAATCAATTCGATAATGAAAAAATCAATCAGTTTTATATTAACGCTTTTTACAAGTTTAACTTTCGCTCAAATGCAATCGTATAAATTCGAAAACGTTATTCAATATCGTATCAAAAGTGATTTCTATTCAGATTTTTTGGACATTTTATCAACCAAAGATTACAAAGCGCATTTAATGATTACGCGAACACCGCTGGGAAACTTCGCTTCATTAAAAGTAAACGACAATATGTATTCTGTTTACAGCGAAGAAGAAAATCCGAAGGTTTTTAAAATTGATTTCGAAGGCACAAAAGATTTATTAGGAAATTCTTTTTTAGCGACTAATAATCCAAGTTTAACGAATTCCGCAATCGGAAATAGTTATGTTGCGAACAAAACTGGTCAAAAAGAAACAATTCTGAATAAACAATGTGAAGTGTATAATATTTTCAGAAAAGATAATGACAACGACAATGGTACAGAAATTTGTATCGATACAAATTCTAACATCAACACCGTTCCGTTTATCAATTCTGAACTAAATTTGAAAGGCTTGATTTATCGAGTTGGACAAAATATTGTGTTAGAAAATGTTGAAACCTTAGAAAAATGGATCAAAAAGAGCGCTGAAGAGGAAGAAGAAATTAATGTTTCGCCAAATGATTTTATTTATCAATTTGATGAAAAAACAGAAGTAGAAAAATACAAAAACGAATACAAAAAACAAAAACAATGATAGACTTAACATACACAGAAAAAAAAGATACACGTAGTGGATTCGGAGACGGATTGACAGAGTTAGGAAGAACAAATCCTAACGTTGTTGCATTGTGTGCTGACTTGATTGGTTCATTGAAAATGGATCAATTTATCAAAGAAAATCCAGAGCGTTTTTTCCAAATTGGTATTGCAGAAGCAAACATGATGGGAATTGCTGCAGGTTTGACAATTGGAGGTAAAATTCCTTTCACAGGAACGTTCGCTGAGTTTTCTACAGCTCGTGTGTACGATCAAATTCGTCAATCTATCGCTTACTCTAACAAAAATGTAAAAATCGCTGCATCGCACGCTGGTTTAACATTAGGAGAAGATGGTGCTACTCACCAAACATTAGAAGATATTGGTTTGATGAAAATGTTACCAGGAATGGTGGTTATCAATCCTTGTGATTACAATCAAACTAAAGCGGCTACAATTGCTGCAGCTGAATACGAAGGTCCTGTTTACCTACGTTTCGGACGTCCTGCTGTTCCAGTTTTCACACCAGCTGACCAAAAATTTGAAATTGGTAAAGGTATCTTAATGAACGAAGGTTCTGATGTAACAATTGTTGCGACAGGTCATTTAGTTTGGGAATCTTTGGTTGCTGCTGCTGAGTTAGAAAAAGAAGGAATTTCTTGTGAGGTAATCAATATTCATACAATCAAACCATTGGATGAAGAAATTATCTTAAACTCTGTAAAGAAAACAGGAAAAATTGTAACAGCTGAAGAACACAATATTTTAGGTGGTTTAGGAGAATCTGTTGCAAGAGTTTTAGCACAAAAATTACCAACAAAACAAGCTTTTGTTGCGGTTAATGATAAATTTGGTGAATCTGGAACACCTTCAGATTTAATGAAAAAATATGGAATCGATTCTACTGCTGTAATCGAGAAAGTAAAATCTTTACTTTAATTCCATTATAATATTAAAGAATCCGTCTCACAACAA
>NZ_DICC01000068.1:60708-134678 GCF_002415215.1 Empedobacter sp. UBA5036 | reverse complement strand
AAAGTATCGAAAAAGAAATGAAACGTGATTTTCTCAACTATGTGATCAGTTTATGATTAGACGAAATTATGCAAAGACTATCGAAGGGTTTACAACCAGAATTTTAGCTAAAATTACTGCTCTTACTGTGTTTCAGTACATTAATAAATCATACTTTAATCGAAATATTAATAATCTAAAATCCCAAATTATATAAAATGCACTACGGGTTAAATATTATAATTTTTAACAAGTCTTTATTAAATTGTAACTTCTAATTTTGTCGCGTAATAATTTAAAACATGAAAAAATTAATTGCCCTTTCTTGTCTTTTTAGCGGAATATTTATTTCAGCTCAAAGTCAAGAAAGTTACATTTTAGCAGAAAATTCTGCCTCTTCATCCACTTCTATCTCTACAAAAAAAGTAACTTATGACGACCATTTAATGGCAGCAGAATCATTCAACGTTCCAATCGTGAAGAGTTTTGATGATATTGAAGGTTTAGTTGCTACAAAAAAATTAGTTGCTATTCCTGAGGAAGGAAATGGGTACACAATTGAAAAATTAACGCACAGTAAAGCTTTCTTAAATAACAGAGCTAAAACTGTTTTAGAACGAATTGCTTCAAAATTTTTGGACGAAAATAATGCTACAATTACTGTAACTTCACTTACTCGTTCAGAGGAAAGTCAAGCAAGTTTGAGACGAGTAAATAGCAATGCTGCAAAAGGTGAAAGTTCTCACAACTATGGAGCTTCTTTTG
This sequence comes from Empedobacter sp. UBA5036, assembly GCF_002415215.1. Classification (NCBI taxonomy): domain Bacteria; kingdom Pseudomonadati; phylum Bacteroidota; class Flavobacteriia; order Flavobacteriales; family Weeksellaceae; genus Empedobacter; species Empedobacter sp. UBA5036. The sequence goes on along the minus strand of NZ_DICC01000068.1, from coordinate 133,934 downwards.
ATTTGTCTTATACAAAATTCAATAATAAATATTCGTATAGCAAAACTCATCGTGATAATTTAGAAGCAATTTTAAAACAATTGCAAGATGATGGCAAAATTTACTATATCAAAGAATATAGACAACACTGTTTTCATGTAACGGTTCGTAATCCTGATCAATTTAAATCAACAACAATGTAATATATAAAAGTTCTTTTCTATTTTTGCAGAAGAGAATTGAATCATGAAACAATTTTTAACAACGTTTTTTATTTGCTCTTCTTTATTCGGTTACGCTCAATCGCGAGTTGTTATAGAACCTTCTAAAGAATATGTTCAGCATTTGAATGCCGCAAAATCTCATAAACTTGAGCTAATTGATGGTGATAAAAAGTTGAACAAGTACATTAATCAAGGTAAATTGGTTAAAATAAAACAGCGTGGTTATGGTTGGCGAGTTGGAGATTTAACGCATAGTCATTCATATCTTATTCCAAAAGGTCGAGATATTTTGACAAGTATTGCAAGTGATTTTGTAAAAGCAACAGGTCAAAATTTTTTCGTTGTTACATCGATGACACGAACGCTACATGATCAAAATCGTTTGAGAGGAATTAATAAAAATGCATCTTCTAACGATAGTTCGCATAATTTTGGTGCTGCTTTTGATATTTCTTATGTTAGATTTAATCATAAAATTAGACCTGATTCTAAACTAGAAAAAGAATTAGAACAAGTGCTAAAAAATTATGTCAGAACAGGCAAAATTTACTACGTAAAAGAATCTAAAATTAGATGTTTTCATATTATCGTTCGGAATTATTAAATTCTGAACGATTTTTTTTTGTTTGTAAATAATAACTATACAATAACCCTATAAACACAAACAAACTACAAAAACCAAATAAGTTTGACATTCCAAATAAACTGATAACACCACCAATTAGAGGTCCTGTAATTCCCAATGAAATATCAATAAACAAGCCGTACGCAGCTAAGGCAGCTCCTTTACTATTGTCCGAAACCAACGCTACAGCTTCTACTCCCATTGCAGGGAAAACTAATGAAAAACCAATTCCTGTAATTCCAGCACCAATAAGAGCTATAAATGAATTTGGTGCGCTAAAAAGAATTAACAGACCTATCGTTTCGACTATCATGCAGATAATTCCTACTTTTAATCCTCCTAATGTATTAATTGAACTATTAAAAAATAATCGTCCTACGATAAATAATAAGCTGAAAACACTTAAGCATAAAGCTGCATTCGACCAACTATAAAAGTCGTAGTAAAGTGTTATAAAATTGGAAATTCCTCCAAATCCAAGACCTGCAAGTGCTAAACAAATTCCAAAAGGAGCAACTGTTTTCAATACACTTATAAATGGTTGCGGAACTTTTGAAACTGCAGTTAATATATTTTCTTTATTTCTAGCTAAAAAATAACCTATAATCGCACAAACAATACTAAACAAACCAATAAAACCAAGTCCAAAATATTGATTTAAAATTACACCCAATGGTGCGCCAATTGCCAATGCACCGTAACTTGCAACACCATTATAAGAAATCGCTTTCGCTGTATGTTGTTGTCCAATTTTTAAAATTGCCCAGTTTATCGGACTTCCACCTACCATTCCTTCCGCTGCTCCAGTAACCAATCTCGCAAGTACAAGAATAGCTAATGACAGAAAATGATTGTTTCTTGTAAAGTAACAAAAGTATAATAAAACTCCAGCTAAAATAAACAAACTCATACTTAATAAAACGGCTGGTTTAGGACCTTTTGTATCAACAATTTTTCCCGCATAACCTCTCAAAATAAAAGTTGTCACATATTGCAAACTGATTACAATACCCGCTACAAGCTCGGTAAAACCTAATGTTTTTGTAATAAAAATAGGTAAAATAGCCAATGGCAAGCCTATCAGTAAATAACCTATAAATGAAAAGCTTACATAACCTATAATTTGCATGAAAATTTGTCGTGAACTCATGCTTAATTTCTCTTCCATAATATAATGCAATCGGTTGCAAATTTAGACTATTTAATAATGAAAGGCAATTATTCATCCATTATTAACTTTGAAAATATGTTATTCTTATTTACTTAAATTTAATCTTTACTTATTGTTGTGTTAATCCGAAACCCGCATAAAATATAGAATTTTAGCATCTACAAAACAAGAGATTCACACAATGAAAAAAATCGTATTATCGCTGGTATTATTTGGAAGTTTTTATACTTCTGTCAACGCTCAACAACTTGCTAAAGGAATTGTTTTTGAAGATAAAAATCAAAACAACAAATTCGATAAATCTGAAAAACGTTTATCGAATGTACAAGTTAGTAACGGAAAACAAGTTGTTTCGACAAATGATAAAGGAGAATATCAAATCGAGATTGACAACGAAACTATTTTGTTTGTCATTAAACCAACAAATTACAAAGTTCCGACAAACGAATTCAATCAGCCGCAATTCTACTACATCAACAAACCTAATGGTTCTCCAAAATTAGAATATGCAGGTTCTTCTCCGACTGGAAACACTCCAAAGAGTATTGATTTTGCTTTAATTCCTACAAAGGAAAACGAAAAATTTTCTGCTTTAATTTTTGGTGATCCTCAAGCTTATACAGAAGAAGAAATCGAATATTTCTCTAAAGGTGTAATTGACGATGTTAAAGGAATAAAAGGAATGGAATTCGGACTTTCTTTAGGAGATTTGGTTGGTGATGATTTGAATTTGCATCCATCTTATATAAAAGCTGTTTCAAAAGTTGGTTTGCCTTGGTACAATGTAATGGGAAATCACGATATGAATTATGATGCAAAAGAAGATCAATATTCGGATGAAACGTTCGAGAAAAATTTCGGTCCAAATAATTATTCATATAATATTGGTAAAGCACATTTTATTGTTTTAGATGATATTTTATATCCTGATCCTCGTGATGGAAAAGGATACTGGGGAGGTTTCCGTCCTGATCAATTAGAATTCATTAAAAATGATTTAAAATTTGTTCCAAAAGATCATTTAATCGTTTTAACATTCCATATTCCGTTGCGTGACACACGTCCAGAAGATAGAAATCAATTATTCGAATTGTTAAAAGATTACCCAAATACAATTTCAATGTCTGCTCATACACATTTCCAAGAACAGATTTTTTATGCAAATCAAGATGGTTGGCAACAACAAAAACCTCATCACGAGTACAATGTTGGAACAACTTCTGGTGATTGGTATTCGGGACCGAAAGATGCAAAAGGAGTTCCAGCTTCTACGATGCGCGATGGTACACCAAAAGGTTATGCTTTTTTACATGTAGATGGTAATCAATATAAATTTGATTATAAAGTTGCAAATTCACCAAAAGAAAAACAAATCGATCTGTACCACACAAAAAAAGTAAAAGAAGGTAAACGCAATCGTGCTTTTTTATATGCTAATTTCTTTATGGGACATGAATCAAATAAAGTGGAATATCGTGTAAATAATGGTGAATGGAAAGAGATGAATTGGGATCCAACAGTTGATTACAATTATATGGAAACCATAATGAAAATTGATAATGCAGAAATTACAAATATTGGTAACAGACCTTCTGCTCCAGAAATTTCGAAACATATTTGGTCTGTTCGTTTACCGAATAAGTTAAAAGCTGGAACTTATCCAATTGAAGTTCGCGCAACCGATTTGTACGGAAATACTTTTACAGAAAAATCTTCTTTCGAAGTTATCAAATAATCGTTTTATACACATCTTGATGAGCCACTTCAAACGAAGTGGCTTTTTTAAATAAAATATTCCACAATTTATTCATGTTAAATAAAAATCAATAAACCTTTACTCAAATGTAAAACTAATATCAAGACCTCTATTTTAGTAATGTTTACTTAAAAATCTCTTAACCATGAGTTAAACAACTTCATAAACAGAAGTTCTAGTTTTGTTAAAATTTTTAACACATAAACATTTCATTTTTACAGTCATGAAGCAATTAAAATTACCACTACTTCTACTAGGTGGATTTTTAAGTTTACACGCCAATGCTAAAACTTATACCAAAACAGATTATCATCAATCGATTTCTCAAGATCAAAATCCAATCAAAGGTCAAATCGTTGATCAAAACGGATTAGGAGTTGCAGATGTAGAAATCATCATCAAGGGAACATCTTTTAAAACATTTACAGATGGAGATGGTTTTTTCGAATTTGTTTCAGTAAATGTTGCTCATCCTACATTATTGGTAAATTCATCTCAACACAAATTTATTGAATACACACCGAAAGATATTTCTCAGATAAGAATTACTTTACAAGAAGAATCTAACCAACTGAATGAGGTAATTGTCACTGCTTTAGGGATAAAGCGAGAGCAGAAAAAATTAGGATTTGCACAACAAAATATAGGTTCAGAAGAACTTGCTACAGCAGAAGCGAACAATTGGTCTTCAGGATTAAAAGGAAAAGTAGCAGGTCTTAATATTATTTCTGGAGGAAATGGACCAATCAATTCTCAACAAATTATTTTACGCGGAGCAAATTCAATAGATCAATCAAAAAATTATGCTTTAATTGTCATTGATGGTGTTCCAATGAGTACAGAAATGACTTCTTCTGGAAACAATACTGCTTATATGGGCGATGATTCTCCTATCGATTTTGGTAATGGTATTTCTGATATTAATCAAGCAGATATCGAAAGTGTAACCGTTTTAAAAGGACCTTCAGCAGCGGCGCTTTATGGAAATAAAGCTGCAAATGGGGCTTTAATTATCACTACAAAATCAGGTAAAAAAGGTAAACAATTAGGTTTAGAATATAAATCAACTGTAGCTATTGACGTTATTAACAATTGGCCAGATTTTCAATATGAATATGGTCAAGGAACTGGAAAAAGTTTCGATAAAAACGGGAATCCTTATTACTCGTATCAAGCCTCAGCAGATGGTCCAAACACAGGAAGTACTTCTTCTGCATTCGGACCAAAATTCGATGGGCAATCATTTTTCCAATATGATCCAACTTTAGAAAAACAAGGAACTGAAAGAACTTTATGGCGTGCCTATAAAGATAATAGAAAAGGGTTTTGGCAAACAGGTTTTACTTTCAGTAATGCAGTTACACTTTCTGGTGGAAATAACAAAGGAAGTATGAGAGCTTCTATTGGACATCAGAAAAATAGCTGGATTATGCCAAATACTGGCTACGAAAATTATACTGCAGCTATTAATGGAAACTATCAAGTAAGTGATCGTATCAAAGTTTCGACGGCTTTAAACTATACTCGCAAAACAAGTGATAATTTACCAGGAACTGGTTACAATAATGGATCTATTGCTTATTTTATGATCTTCCAAAATCCAAACGTAGATTTAAATTGGTACAAACCAATTTGGCAAAAAAATTACGATGGTGTAAAAATGATTCGTCCTTATAGTTCTTACATGGATAATCCTTATGCTATTGCTTACGAAGCTGTTAATCCATTAAGAAGTAATCAATTGATTGGTAATATTAAAGCCGATTTTAAATTAAGTAACAAACTAAGTTTAATGCTTCGTCCTGCAATTAATACCTATACACAATTACGCGAACAAAAACGTCCATTTGATATGAATCGGACGCCAAAAGGTTATTATAAAAGACAAGATGTTTCTAAGACAGAAACAAATATCGATTTCTTAATGACCTATACAGATAAATGGGGCGATTTTGGATTTACAGCCAATGTAGGAGGTAATAGAAAAAATTATGAATATAAAAATCTAACCGCTTGGGTAGATGGACTAGCTTCTCCTGGTGTTTATAAACTTGCGAACGGACTAACTTCTCCTTTTGCTAGAACTTCTGATTCTAATTTAAAAGAAAATTCATTATACGGAATGGCTTCTTTTGGATGGAAAGATATGATTTTCGTTGATATAACAGGTCGTAATGATTGGAACTCTTCTGTTGCATTAAAATACAGTTCATTCTTCTATCCTTCTGTTTCATCAAGTTTCATATTATCTGATTTATTCAAAATAAAAGGACCTATTAATTATTTAAAATATCGTTTATCATTTGCAAAAGTAGGTAATGGAGGAACTCCTGGTTGGACAAATAGATATTATGATCAGAGTGATTTTGCTGGATCTGCAGTTGTACAAAACAGATTATTTAACCCAGATATAAAACCAGAATTAACCACAGCTTGGGAAACTGGTTTTGAAGCTTTATTATTCAAGAAAAGACTAAGCTTAGATTTCACTATTTATCAACAAAGTACAGAAAATCAAATTATAGAATTGCCAAATGATATAACAACTGGATACTCGAAGAGAGTTGTTAATGGTGGTGAAATAGAAAACCGAGGAATCGAAATAGCCGCTTCATATACAGCTATAAAAAATAATAATTTTAGTTGGAAAATGTCTGGAACTTGGACAAAAAATGAAAATAAAGTAAAATCTTTGGTCGATGGAATTGAAGATGATCAAATGATTCTTGGTCAATCTGGAACTGTTTATCAAATTGCAAAAATCGGTGGATCTTCAACTGCTTTATATGGAGAAAAATTTGTTAGAAACGAAGCAGGACAAATCATTTATGACAAAAAAACTGGTGTTCCTATTAAAAATGGATCGTTAGAATACGTTGGCGATGCAACTCCAAAATGGCGAGCAGGGTTTACAAACGAATTCAAATACAAAACATTGCGTTTCAGTTTTACTTTAGACGGACAATATGGTGGAATTGTCTATTCACAAAGTTACCATAAAATGATGGAGCAAGGAAAACTAGCAGATTCTTTACCAGGTCGCGAAGATGGTTTTATTATTGGTGACGGTGTTGTTTTAAACTCTGACGGAACTTATTCTCCAAATACAACAAAAGCCGATGTGGCAACTTATTATGCAGAATATAATCGTCGTGCAAATGTAGAATCTAACTCATTCGAAGCTTCATATTTAAAATTAAGAGATGTCAGTTTAACATTTGATTTCCCTAAAAGATTATTATCAAAAACAGGTTTACAAGCATTGTCATTAACAGTTTACGGACGCGATTTATTTACCATTAGTGACTTCCCTTTATATGATCCTGAAACAGCATCATTAAACGGTAACGTTTATGTACCTGGAGTTGAAATGGGGCAAATGCCATCAACTGCAACATACGGAGTTACTCTAAAAGCTTCATTATAATTTACAACATTCAATTTATTAAAATGAAAAAGATTTCAATTCAACTATTTTTTGCCTTCACTATAATTTCAACTGTTTTCTCTTGTACAAACGATTTTGAGAAAGCGAATGAAGATCCAAACTTAATCACAGAAATTAATTCAGGTTCCGTTTTAAATCCTGTATTATATAATTTAGCTGAAAACAATGTTCTAAAAAACTATGATATCACAGCACAATTAATGCAAGTACACATCCCTTTTCCAAGCAATGCTATGGGGCTTCATAGATATGATGTAACAACAGGAACAGGAAACTCTACTTGGAATAATGCTTATAAAAATCTCGTAAATTTAGAAGAAATGTTGAAGGTTTCTGAAAAAGAAGGAGATGTAAATTATCAAGCAATTGCATTGACGCTTCGCTCATTGGTAATTTCTAATTTAACCGATATGTTTGGCGATGTTCCTTTTACAGAAGCAGCAAAAGCCGAAGAAGGTATTACAAAACCTAAGTTTGACAAACAAGAAGATATTTATAAGCAATTAATTAATGATTTAGAAAAAGCAAATCAATTATATGTAACTAATTTAGGTCTGAAATATGGTACAGATATTTTATTCCCAAGTAGTGAAAAAAACATCAATATAACACGTTGGAAAAAATTTACCAATTCATTAAAAATGAGATTATTATTAAGAATCTCTAATCGTGATGCATCTGCTTTAACAGAAATAAAAAAAATCATTGATAATCCAACAACTTATCCAGTTTTCGAAAGTGAATCAGAATCTGCAATTTTACAAATTTCTGGATTAGCACCAAGTTTTTCTCCTTGGCCAAGAGCGCAAGATTATAGAGATAGTAGAACATTCACAACTTTTTTTATTGATAAAATGAACGAAACCAACGATCCTCGTTTACCAATTTTAGTCAATAAAGCTTCTAATTTGGATGGTTCTTCATTAGGTTACAAAGGAGTTCCTGCAGCTTACGAAGGAAATAGTTCTGATTACAAATTCAATCCGTCATCTCCTAACAATGCAATTGTTATCGCTCCGATGAAAATTCCATTAATGACTTATGCTGAAGTTGAGTTTATAAAAGCTGAAATGGCTCAAAAAGGTTTAGGTGGTGATGCAAAAACTCATTATGATAAAGCTGTAAAAGCTGCTGTACAATTATGGACGAATATCGAGCCTACTGCTGAATTTATGGCACAAGAAAAAATTAAATACAACAATACGTTAGAACGTATCATCGATCAAAAATATTTTGCTTTATTCTTTACAGATTACCAACAATGGTTTGAATATAAAAGAACTGGTTTTCCAAAATTACCGACAACTTCTACCATGTTGAATGATAAAAAAATGCCTCGTCGTATGCTTTATCCAACAAGTGTTAGAAATTATAACCCAGAAGGCTATCAGAACGCACTTCAACAAATGGGACCAGATAACATCAATACGCGTGTTTGGTGGGATGTAAATTAATTGCATACATTCCACATTTAATAGAAAACGACCTTGTAATTAAGGTCGTTTTCGTTTTATTTGTATCTTCACTAAAAATATTTTTATGCATATAGAAGAGTTAAGAGAGTTTTGTTTAGGACTTCCATTGGTCGAAGAAAAATTTCCTTTTGATCAATCTACTTTGGTCTTTTATATCGCTGGAAAAATGTTTTGCCTTTGTAATATTGACGATTTTGATTCTGTAAATATCAAATGTGATCCAGATAATGCAATCGAATTACGCGCAAATTTCGAAGCTGTAATTCCTGGTTATCACATGAACAAAAAACATTGGAATACTGTTAAAATTCATCAAGACGTGAAAAACATTCAAATCAAAGAATGGATAAAAGATTCTTATAATTTAGTCATCTTAACTTTACCAAAATCTAAACGTCCTAAGTTGATTTAATTCTCTGTTTTCACCAACAATTCACCTATTGTTTTTGATTTCAGTTCTGTTTCTCGCCATTCATTTTCAGGAATAGAATCGGGCATAATACCTCCTCCTACATACAAATTTACTTTATTAGAATAGATTTTTGCACATCTAAGATTAACAAAATACTCCGATTCTGTTTTATTTTGAAAGCCCATAAAACCTGCATAAAAAGTACGATTATAGCCTTCGTTTTCGAGAATAAAATCTTTTGACAGATCCTTTGGCATTCCTCCTACAGCAGGCGTTGGATGCAAAGCTTTCAACAAGTCATACAGCTGAGATTTGTCTTTTAATTGAGCTGAAATAAATGATTTCAAATGTTCAAAAAATCCTGCATTTACCGAAAATGGTCCGTCCACATCAATGTAAGAAGTATAAGGTTCTAAAGTTGACGAAATATAATCAGTTACTACTTGTTGTTCGTGATATTCTTTCTCTGTCCATTCATCTTCTTTTGCTTTTGTTCCAGCTAAAGAAACAGTTTGTATAAATTGATTATTTTCTTTCAATAAAAGCTCTGGCGAAGCTCCAATCCAACAACCTTCTTCTGTATCAAATCGCAAATACACATAGGCATTTGGATAATGTTGATGTAAATTTTTAAAAGTTTCAACTAAATTAATATTCGTTTCTGGAAGTGAATTGATTCGACTAATTACAATTTTTTTAGTTGGTGAATCACTTTGTAATTCTTCAACTGTTTTTTGAATTAAATCAATATAATTTTCATACGAAATTGCTTCATTTTTGTTTGATTCTGGTAAAGAAAGTTCAAAATTTGGTAATTCATTTATTCCAATATCTATAACCTCATTATCATTAAATTCAACCAATTTTGTATTATCGAAACTATTACAAATAAACTTGTTATCCGATTCAAAATCTTTATTTTCCCACAACTCCACTTGTGTAGAATTTGGTTTTCTAAAAAGAAGAAAAGGTTCTTGATTCTGAATTAATCTTTCAAGTTTATCTTGAAATTTTTTAAACATGTTTTTTAGAAATAATAGCGTTTGTTAAATGTGTATAACAGATTAATTTATCGTTTTCATCTTTGATTTCAATCTTAATCAAATGCGAAGTACGACCTTGTTTTACGACTGTTGCATGCCCAAAAATTGTTCCTTCCTTTTTTGGACGAAGATGATTTGCGTCAACATGTTGACCAACCGCCACAAAATCATCCGAATGTAAAATAATATTTGACAATGTACTTCCCAACGTTTCCGCCAAAACGATAGAAGCGCCTCCATGCAATAACCCAAATGGTTGATGAACTTTAGGCGTAACAGGCATTTTTCCTGATAAAAAATCTTCTCCAACTGCCGTAAATTCTATATCTAAAGTTTCAAGTAATGTATTTTTCGAAATTTCATTGAACTTCTGTAAAATATCTTGTTCGTTCATAATTTAATGTATTTTTGGGTTATAAAGTGCTGGATGTTTTGCCCTAACTTTTTTGTAAAAATCTTGAATTTCATCCATCACATCTTCTAAAGTTCTGTTTTCTGTTTCTACAATTTTTGAAATTCCAGCTCTTTTTTTCTTGAAATCACAATAAGCCAAAACAATCGGAACATCTGCTTTTTGCGCGATATAGAAAAATCCATTTTTCCACTTTTCTGCACGAGAACGCGTTCCTTCTGGTGTATTAATTAAATATAATTTATCTGATTCTTTCAAAATATCTGAAGCAAAATCGACCATATTATGTCGTTGAGAACGATCAATTCCGATTCCGCCCATTTTCTTTATAAAATATCCATACCAAGGTTTTGTCCAAGCATCTTTGATAAACATTTTCATTGGAATTCCCATTTGCCAAAAAGCCAAAATAGTATAGTAAAAATCCCAATTGGAAGTGTGCGGAGCGCAAACCAAAACGCATTTATCTACTTTCGATAGATCGAGATGATTATCTAATTTCCAACCTCCTAATGAGTACAAAAGTTTGCCTAAAATTTTTTTCATAAAATGATGCTTTATGCATTTGCAAACATACAAAACTCGAAACGGATATTAGTCAATGTAACCAAAAATAAAAAGAGACATTCCGAAATGAAATGTCTCTTTTTGAATATTATTAATTAAAATACTTCCTAAGTCTATGCAAAGAAATCAACGATTATTTGAATGATTTCTGTAGTTAATGTTAATAGAATCTGTATCATCTTTATAGTGTATTTCTTGGTTTGATTTTTCTTTTTTGTTTTCAGTTCTTGGTAAATTTAGTCCTACTGAACCGTCTTTACTTTCGACACGAATACCATTTTTATCAATTCTAACTCTCGCCGAATCGTTTCCGTCATTCAAATTTATGTTTACATCCTCTGAATCAAGATTAATATCGTCCTCAGAATCTGAATCTTTTTGACAATTCAAACATACGAATTTTTTTCCATTATATCCAATAAATTTATTCTTCAAATCGTATAAATAATCACGATCATTATCATTATTAATAATTGTTATTCGATCAGTGTTATTCGTGTGAATTAATTTGTTCTTAGGAACATACAATTTGATATCAACCGTTTGATTTCTAAATTTACCATCTTTAGGAATTTTAATAAACTCATCTAAATAAAGTTTATTTCCATTTAATTCGTAATTATATCTAATTGCTTCTAAATTGCGTTTTGCTTCTTCTTTGCTTCCTCCTTTAGAAGAATAAGTTACTTGAACATGAAGTTTATCGTCTGTACTTTCTTCAATCTCAAAAATATCATCAATTGGAATGATTAAGTTTCCATCAGCATCAATTAATTGATCTAAATCGTTAAAAGTTTTGAACTTTAAGTTACCTTCATTATTTTCTCTAAAATAAACTTGTAAGGTATCAGAAGGAATAACATAACTTTTTTCTTGTGTCATTTCAACTGAGTTTCTAAATTTACTTGCTGTACTTACAGAAATTCCGATGATTGCAAATAATGCAACAAACCAAAGAGCGATTGATCCAAAGATGACAGCTTTGCTTACTTTTACTTTATTCCAGAAACATTTTACACCTAAAATTGTCAACAAAATACCTGGAATTACCATTAATATTCCTCCAAATATTTTGGCTGCCATGCTCATCCATTCCTCTTCAACAAGATAACCGAATAATTCTGTTGGCATTTCTGTCCAAGTAGTAAAGAAGAAAAAGAATCCTCCAATGATTAATCCAATTCCTGAACTTAGAATGATAAATCCGATGAACCAAAGTAAAATTCGACCAAAAACACCAAAGGCTCCGCCTAATTTATTACTTAATTCTTTGCTTCCACTTACAACAGCTTCACTAGCTTGTTCTACGTTTTTTTTTAATGTATCAATGTTTGCTGGTTGTCCGTACATCTGTAACTTCTCTGATGTTGTTTTTGCTTTTGGAACAAAAATTAACAAGATAAAATAACAGAATACCACTAAGAAAAATGATACACCTGCTGTGAAAATTCCCAAAATTCCAAGAACTAACCAAATAGAACGTACAAACCAAGGATCAACGCCCATATAATGCGCCAAACCAGCAGATAATCCTGTTACAATTGTATCATCTGGATCGCGGTACAAACGTTTCGCACCAGTTTGTTGCCCACCATACGATTGATTATTTGACGAATAATTGTATGATGAATTTGTAGACGTTTTTTCGTTCTCTTCATCTTCTTCAACCTTATATTGATCTGGATGTCCCATCGTTGCAATTACAAAATTGATGTCATCTTCGTTTACGACTTCTCTAAATTTTAATCGTTCACGAAATAATTCAGAAATACGGATTTCTACATCTTCAATAATATCTTCTACACCTTCCGTACCTCTCAACGAAGTTTTTACATCTTGTAAATAGGTCTTTAATTTATTATAGGCGATTTCGTCTAACACGAAAGAAAATCCTCCTATACTTATTGATACTGTTTTATCCATTTTTCTGCGTTTCTGTGGTTACTTTATTCACGGCTTCAATTAACTGTTCCCAAGTTTCAGCTAATTCTTTTAAAAAATTTTCACCTAACTCTGTAAGTGCATAATATTTGCGAGGTGGTCCTGACGTTGATTCTTCCCAGCGATACTGTAAAAGGTCATCATTTTTTAGTCTTGTCAAAAGCGGATATAATGTTCCTTCAACAACAATCATCTCTGCTTTTTTCAATTCGTCTATGATATCAGATGCATAAGCATCTCCTTTTTTGATAATGCTGAGAATACAATATTCCAGTACACCTTTTCGCATCTGAACTTTTGTTTTCTCTATATTCATAAGAACGGCTTGTTTTATTTTGTTATACAAATATATATAAAAGTTTTAGTATTATGCAAAACAAAGTACTGAATTATTTTTAGTATTATAAATAAAAGACATACCAATCTGCCTGTTTATCGAGGTTTATTGAATTAATATTTTTTTTAAGTTTTTTAAGTTTTTTAAGTTATTTAAGTTATTTAAGAATATTTTAAAATCGATGTTTTTTTTATGAAAAAGTACTTGATTTTACTTGAAAAAATATTAACTATCATTTAAAAATCACCTTCAAAAATCACTCATTCTACTTGAATTAGTTTTATTACCTTTGTCAAAAATCGAGCTCACACAATGAAAAAAATTATAGGAAGTGCAATGCTTTTAGGAGCATTTTTAGCTTCAGAAAGTGCTTTAGCTTGGGGATTAACAGGTCACCGAGTAGTTTCTCAAATTGCAGAACAACATATTAGCAAGAAAACTCGTAAAGAAATTACAAAAATTATTGGTCCACAAAAATTAGCGTATTGGGCGAACTGGCCAGATTTTATCAAGTCTGATGATTCTTGGAAACATGCAGATTCTTACCATTACGTAAATATTCCAGGAGATTTGGATCGTGCACAATTTGATGTTGCGCTAGATGGAACTTCTGATGATAATATGTACAAAAAAGGTTTGTTTTTGATTAATGAATTAAAAAACAACAAGAATTTAACAATCGAACAAAAACAACACGATTTATATTTCTTGATTCACATTTTGGGAGATGCGCATCAACCTTTACATGTTGGGCGTCCAGACGATTTGGGTGGAAATAGAATCAAAGTTGAATGGTTTCGCGATAAAGTAAATATTCATACCGTTTGGGATTCTAAATTGGTTGATTACGAAAACTATTCGTACACAGAATATTCTAATTTACTGGATATTGCAACGAAAGAACAACAAAAAACAATGCAAGAAGGAACTTTTGCTGATTGGATTTACGGCTCTTATATTATTGCAAACAGAATTTACGCAGGTGTTAAAATGGACGATAAATTAGGTTACCGTTATCATTTTGACAACAAAAAAACGATCGAAGATCAAATGCTAAAAGGCGGTCTACGTTTAGCAAAAGTTTTAGACGAAATTTATAAATAAATAGAATCTTTACCGAGATTTACAAATCCTGAAAATGACTTTTCAGGATTTTTTTATGTTCAAAATTTAAATTTTCGGTCATTTTGACATTTGAAAATAGTAAAAACCAGTCATTTTGTCTTAAAATATCGATTTGCACATAATTTGAATAAAGTGAAAACATGAACAATGAAATCAAAAATTTAAACATACAAGACATGAATACAGCAAGAAAAAATAGAGCAAATTATTTTCCTTTTGGATTTGAAAATGCAATGCGTCCAAAATTTGAAACTTTTGTAAATTCTCAAAATCAATTTCCTGCAGTAAATATCAAAGAAAATGAAGATAGTTTCGAGATTTTATTAGCTGCACCAGGTTTAAACAAAGAAGATTTCTCTATTGAAATTGATGAAAATATTTTGAAAATTTCATCAGAATTTAAACAAAATGAAGAAGTAAAAGAAGAAAAATTTTCGAGAAAAGAATTTAATTTTTCAAGCTTCAGAAGAGCATTTACATTGCCAGAAACCATAAACGAAGATAAAATAGAAGCTTCTTATGTAAACGGAATTTTGCAATTAGTTCTACCTAAGAAAGAAGAAGCTTTACCAAAAGAAAAACGTAGCATACAAATTTCATAGATATAGTTAATTTTAGTTGGTTAGTAAATCCTCAATTCTTCGGAGTTGAGGATTTTTTGTTTAAATCAAATTTATAATTTTATCATTTCCTCAAAAACAATGTTAAAAAAAGTGACTATTTTATCGAAAACGGAATCAAAAAGTTCTTAACAAAAACACTTAATAATTTTTATAAAAAAGTGTTTTTTAGTAAAAATTATTAAAAACTAATCTTTTACATTTACAAAAGATTAAAATTCAACTATGCACAAAAACATTTTATCTACAATAACTTATGTTGTAAAAACACGTTTTTGCACAAGCTCAAAAGAATTTCAAACAACTGAATTTAATTCGGATAACGGGTTAAAAAATAGGTTGGATGCTTTTAATTTTCTTAAAAATTACATCGAAATTATTTCAAATGAAGGTTTGCTACAAATTGAAAGTAACTTTATTCAACCAAAAGCAATTGATCGAATAAATACTGAAATCAATTTTCCTAACGAAAATAATTACAAACGCTTAAAACTAGTTAATCAAGAAGCTATTTTTATCACTCCAAATGAAACCATTTTTCCTTACGGAATTAGTTTGTCTTTTGTGTTAAATGAAGATTTCGATTCTTTAAAAAAAGATAACGAATATGAAATTTATTCTTTAAAAAATTCTAAACAAATTAATTATTCTGAACAACTTAACAATTTAATAAACGAATATAAGTTACTGAAAAATTTAGGTTTTGAAGAACAAATAAATGCAATAAAATTAAATAAAAATCTATTCTCAAATTTTGCTATTAAAGATGACTATTTCAAAATTTTAGACACACCTTTTTTGTGGAATAACCCAACAAGACAATTTTTTATAAATAATATTTCGAACAACGAATTTATTCTAGATTGTCTTTACGATCATCTTTTTCATTATCAATATTTTAATTATGTTCAGTTTTTAGAAAAGAATTGTCCGAAAGAAATTGAAAAAAATATTTATGCAATGCTGCATGGTCAGGGAGGTTTATTATTTGTTGGTTATCATCCAGAAAATTTAACCGAAAGTATTATGAGCGATGTCGAATTGATTAATTATTACAATTTACTTGATGCAAATTTTTCTCAGGACGAATATTTATATAAAAACATTAATTTACAGATATTTAGTTTCAATGATTTTCCAGTTTTAGCAATTACGGTTTTTCCATTAAATGAAGAATCGAAAAAGAATCATGCCTATAACCCTGACAAAATATTTGTGCTACAAAATAATCGATTCATTAAAATGAAAGATAGTTAAAAAACAATACTATATTTTCAAAAAAACATAATTACACAAAAGACATCTACAGATGTCTTTTTTTATTTCACAAAATATTCTATTTTAGACCTAATTTGTAAAATTTATCACACGAAATTACTTTAATTATGAAATTGATTAACACATTAACCTACTCTACAATTGTATTATCGTCTATTGCGGTACATGCGCAAGCACAAGAAAAATTAGACCCAACTGTACAAAGTTTTGTAACCGAAATTCAAAATAATTCGCAGTTGAAGAAAATTTCGCACGAATTATTAGACGGAATCGGACCTCGTTTAGTAGGAACTCCACAAATGGATCAAGCAGGAGAATGGGCAATTAAAACGTTGAAATCTTGGGGAATTGATGCCCGCCGTGAAGATTATGGAACATGGAAAGCATGGGAGCGCGGAATAACGCATGTTGATATGACGTATCCAAGAGCAAAATCTATCGAAGCTACTCAATTAGCATGGTCACCAGCAACTAAAAAAGCTGTGAATGCAGATGCTATCGCAATGCCTGTTTTCAAAACAAAAGCTGAATTTGACGCATGGTTACCTTCTGTAAAAGGAAAAGTTGTTTTGATGTCACAAAACCAATCATATGGACGTTCTGATTATCAATACAAAGATTTTGGTTTAGAGGATTTGTATAAAAAAGTTACTGAAACAAGAAAAGCTGAAGCCGAAGCTTGGGCAAATTCTATAAAAGTGACAGGTTACAACAACAATACACTTCCAGAAGTTTTTGAGAAAAATGGAGCTGCAGCGGTTGCAATTTCTTATTGGACAGGAATTATGGGAGCAAATAGAATTTTTGGTGCAAAAACGAAAACTATCCCAATGTTAGATATTTCGAATGAAGATTACGGAATGTTATATCGTTTAGCTGAAAATGGAACTGCTCCAAAATTGACTGTTAATGCACAATCTAAACACAATGGAGTTGCGAAAACATTCAATATTATTGGAGAAATTAAAGGAAAAGAAAAACCAAACGAGTACATTATTCTTTCTGCTCACTTCGATTCTTGGGATGGAGCGCAAGGAGCAACAGATAACGGAACTGGAACTATCACAATGATGGAAACAATTCGTACAATCAAAAAATTATACCCAAATAACAAACGTACAATTTTGATTTGTTTATGGGGAAGTGAAGAACAAGGATTGAATGGTTCTCGTGCTTTTGTAGAAGATCATCCAGAAATTATTAAAAACACTCAAGCTGTATTTAACCAAGATAATGGAACAGGACGTGTAGTAAACATCAATGGATCTGGTTTTGAAAAATCATATGAATACATGACGCGCTGGTTACAAGCTGTTCCTAATTTTATTACGAAAGAAATCAAGACAGATTTCCCTGGAATGCCAAGTGGTGGAGGATCGGATCATGCATCTTTTATCGCTGCAGGAGCGCCAGCTTTCGGACTTAGTTCATTAAATTGGGGTTACGGTACGTATACTTGGCACACAAACAAAGATACGTATGATAAAATCGTTTTTGAAGAAGTACAAACGAATGCAATTTTGAGTGCTACTTTAACGATGATGGCAGATCAAGAAAAAGATTTAGTAAGTCGTGAGCGTCGTATTTTACCTAATGGTAGAGACGGAAAACAGCAAGAATGGCCAGAGGTTAAAAGCCCGGCAAGAAATTCTGATACTTATTTAAAATAAGATATTTTCAAATAAAAAGTCCACTTTCAGTGGACTTTTTATTTCATATATTTAACTTTCTCTATAATCAACAAACGTAATTGGTTTTCTACTTTCTGGCTTGAAAACAATTGATTGTAATTCTTCAAAAGTTTCAAATTTTATAGAAGGCGTTACGCGTAATTTTGCTCTGAAATAATCTTTTATTTTTGCTAAAAAATCATCGGTTTCGTCTGTTGAAACTAATCGAATTAAAATTTCATCTGTTCCAAATTCGTTCGAATAAATTTCGATTAAATGTAATTTGATTTCATCAAAATGATTCAAAATATCATGTAAAGCTGGCGGATACAAGGTTGTTCCTTTGTACTTTATCATATGTTGCTTTCTACCTTCAACTGGTCCTAATCGATACGAATTACTCCCGCATTTACATTTATCGGAATGTTTGCGTACTAAATCACCTGTTTTAAAACGCAATAAAGGCATTCCTTCTATTCCTAATGTTGTAATTGTCAATTCACCTAATTCACCATCTTGTACAACTTCATTATTCTCGTCTAAAATTTCTGTGATAATCAAATCTGGCTGATGATGTCCTCCAACCGATTCATTACATTCTGTAAACGCTGTTCCCATCTCAGTTGAAGCATAAGTCGAAAAAAGTTGAATATCCCATTTCGAATTTATTTTTTGCGCCAACAAAGACGAATTCAAATCTTTATCACGCAACGACTCTCCAATACACAAAACCGATTTTACGGATGAATTTTGATAATCGATGTTATTTTTCTCTGCATAATCTAACATTTTCAATAAAAAAGATGGAACAGCAACCAAAAATTTGGGTTGATATTTTAAAATAGAATCCCATTGCAATTGCGGAACTCCAGCACCAACACGAATAACGCCCGCGCCTATTTTTCTCAAACCAAGAAAATACGCCAAACCAGCCATAAAACGACGATCAATCGTTGTCATCAATTGTACAACATCACCTTTTTGAACCCCAATTCGTTGAAAAGAATTCATTTCATTTGCTGCCAGACGATCTAAATCTTTATCCGTCAAACCAAATGTTACAGGATCACCTAAAGTTCCAGAAGTTGTTGAGTAATCAATAATTTCAGTTAATGGAACACATAAAAAATCAAAATTATATTGTTGCAAATCATTCTTCGTTGTAACAGGAATTAATTTTAAATCTTCCGTTGTTTGAATAGATTTCCAATCAATTTGATATTTTTTGAATAAATCTTGATAAAATTTGGAATGCGTCGCAAGATACTTTATCTGTTCTTGAAGTTTCTGATTTTGAAATTCTTTAATCTCTTCTAAAGATTGAAGTTCTAAGGATGTTAACGCGTTTTTCGAGAACATTTGGATAATTTTTTCTGAATTTTATTTCGGTCAGGAACTGTAGTCACCTCCTTTGTCAATGCTAATTTATAATAAAAACTCGCTTGTTGATAATCTTTCTGCTGAAAATAATAATCACCAACTTTGTCATAAACCAACCAAAAATCAGGATTATTTTGAATGTAACTTGTTAAAAAAGTTTCATCAATTTTCTTATTTTCTTTTATCAACTTACTTATTTGGTGTGTTTGTTCACGATATTTTTCATAATTAGAATAATCAGCAGATAAGACAAACTTGTCTTTTTCTATTCTCAAACTATCTACATTTAACATATAATTTGAAATAGAATCATTAAAAATTTTATTCAAATCATAAGCTGTAAACTCACCTAATTGATATGGATTTGACGAAACCCAAACCAATCGTTTATCTGGTTGAAAAACAACTGCGTGATGCGCCAATAGTTGATTCAAAGCCTTTTCATTTCCGTAACCTAATTTAGTGTTTTTCAAACCATTTGTATCACGCAATAATTCAACCATTTTAGTGGGATTTAGCTTATTTTCATTCGAAAGATGTTCTTCAATTTTTTCAAAACGATAAACCGAATGACTTTCCTCTTTTTGAATATTATTTCGCTTATCATCCAAATAAACATCACTCTGAAAATGGTTAGTACATGCTAAATAAGGTTGATTTTGAACTTCATAAACACCAAACTTTTTAGGAGAAATTTCTATCAACACCACACGATGATCTTTTGAACTACCAATCATAATACTCTCAGAAACGAAAACCTTTTTAGTCTTTGCTAATTCAATTGCTTGATCAATCGTTGAGGCATATTGTAAAATTTCTAAAGCAACGAGAGAAATAGGCGTTTTTGCTTTAAGTGGAATAGAAGATTTTCCCGCATTTATCGTTACTGTAAGCCCTTCCAGATTCATTCCAGACGAAACACCAATCATTCCACCCCAAGTCACCGACATATAGGGATAACCAGAATTTGGCTTGACAAACGAAACTATTTTATTCTTCGCAAAATCATCATTTGCATAAAAGTCAAAATTGCGACCAATCAACAAACCTCCATCTTCAGATTTATTATCCAAAACAGCCAAAGATGAACAACCAACCAACATCAAATCATGCATAGCATGTCCTATATCGTGCGCCCCATGTAAAAAAAGGTTACGATTATATTTGTCTATTAACGAATCATAGTGGCTATTTGCAGACTCAGAAAGTCCATAAATTTGTGCTTTATATTCGTTGTTGACATATTTATGTAAATCTCGATTATAATATTTGAGTACTTTGAAAAGAAATTTTCTGCGCTTTTCAGAAGGAATAAAATCAGTTATCAAATTCATGAAAGATTGCTCTTGAAAAGCATATAATTCTTTCGTTAAAACACCTGTTTTTTGA
Organism: Empedobacter sp. UBA5036; assembly: GCF_002415215.1. Classification (NCBI taxonomy): domain Bacteria; kingdom Pseudomonadati; phylum Bacteroidota; class Flavobacteriia; order Flavobacteriales; family Weeksellaceae; genus Empedobacter; species Empedobacter sp. UBA5036. Next base: position 113,082 of record NZ_DICC01000068.1, on the reverse strand, counting down.
CCAATTTCTAACGGATCTCCCGAAACAAAAAGTTCCCAATTTTGTGTTTTATTTTTCTTAAAAAAATTATTTTCAATATAAAAAAGTGAGTCATTGATCTCATTTCTACTATATTGTTTTGATTGAAAAGTAGACAAATCAGGACGATTTTCTAAACTTTTTCTAATGCCACAAGATATAAACGTAAAAAAAATAAACGTAAAAAAGTAAATAGTTTTATTCATTCGCATTTAGTTTTATTTCACGATGAACTTTATTCATTAAATAGTCAGCACCAAGGATTTCGCAACATGTTACAAATGCACCAACCGTTACACCCAAAACTCCATGAACACGGACATTTTGACCAGTAAAAAACACATTTTTTACTTTTGATCTTGGTGAAATAAATGTTTTCATCGGATGATTACTATCTTTCAAATACCCATACATATTTCCTTTTTCAGAACCTATAAAATCGCGATAAGATAGAGGCGTAGAAGTATGAATTGAAGAAATTTTTTCTCTAAAATCAGGAAATTTTCTCTCTAATTTACGAATGATTAATTCCGTTTTCTGACGTTTAAATTCTTCATATTCTTTTCCTCGATTACCATAATTATCATTAATATCAACATTATACGATTCTTCCCATTTTTGTACTTCATCAAACGTCATATACGTCATAACCGTCATACTTTCCGAATATTCTTCATCTTTTTGATCCATACTAAATGTTGCAATGTATGTATTTGGCCAATCATTTGTAGGTTTATCGTAACTATCCCACACATCATTTATTGAGTTAAAATGATAAATATTATGATTAATATAGGAAAAACTTTTTGGCTTAAAAACAATATAAATAGTAAATGCAGACGGCGTTACTTCCAAGCTTTTGACACGTCGAGAAAATGGTTTACCAAACTTACGCTCTCCTAACATGTCTATTGTTTTTTTAATGTCAATATTCGAAATGAATAAATCGCCAAAGAAACGTTTTCCTTTTGTTGTTTCACAACCAATTACTTCTTCATTTTCGTTCTGAACAAATGATTTTATTTCTTGATATTTATAAATTTCTCCGCCATATTTCTTCAATTCTTTGATCAAAAGTTTTGCAATTTGACTTCCTCCATTTACACATCGCCAAGCCGAATGTATATAAGAGTTAACTGAAAGCGCGTGTATGTACAAAGGCTTTCTCTGCTTGTCCTACATAAAGAAAATTATTTCCTACTAAAACCGCTTTCAAACGCTTATTTGTGAAAACCGAATCGATGTATTCTTTCGCATTAATCGACAAAAAATCTTCTTCATCAGCAAAAGTTCCGATATTCAAATTATACATAGGAAAAGCAGAACAAATTTCCTCTAATTTTTTGCTGTATTTGATTAAATTTTCTCGCTCTTCAGGAAAAAAAACAGCTAATTGATCAACAAAATTCTGATACGTTTGCGCAATTGGATATTCCTGAGAATCATCATCAAACGAAATCATATCAAAACCATTTTTATTCAACTTGCGCAATTTCAATTTGTCGGATATATTCAAATAACTGAAATAGTTATACAAATTTTCTCCTTTATCTAAACCTCCAATATAATGAACGCCTGTATCAAAAATTGTTTTATTTCGAACAAAAGTTTGTAAGTTTCCTCCAAACTGATTGTTCTTTTCCAACACCACAACTTTTTTGCCTTCTTTTGCCAAAATAAGTGCAGAAACAAGTCCACCCAAACCGCTACCAATCACTACTACATCGTAATGAGGTTCAGAATTATTTTGTGTAAACTGTGTATTCATTTGTTTCGGTTTGTTGGGCAAAACTTGTAAAAAGTGATTCGTCAATATTTCTATTCTTTAAAACAACAATTTTCTCAAATTGATTTATTGTTTCTTGATAAATATTTTCAATATCAGTAGAAATTAAAAGCGTCTTATAATCATCTATAACATCAAGATCAGAACGATATTCTAACGAACGAATTTTTGTAATGTAATTTGTTGCTGCAATCTCTCGCTTTTCTTCCTCTTTTACAAACGTTATTATTTTTCGGTTTGCTTGTTGCATCAATAATAAAAAATCAATTTGTCCAAAATCATTCGAAAAATGAACTATTTTTTCATCTTTTGTAAATGCATTATTTAATTGATGATAAACAGATTTATTCAAACTAAAATCCTTTTTTACAACTTGAATAATTTCAGATTCTTTGTACAAAAAACTTAAAAATAATTTCTGTTTCCAATAGTTTTTATCTTCATATTTATCTCGAATTTCTTGAAAATTATTTTTAAATTCCTTACTGATTCTTTTAGTTCGTTCTGAATAATTCAAACCATAGTTTTCATCATTCCAAGCAATTCTTTTACCTATTATTGAATAAATATGTCCATCAAAAATTAAAAAATCTCCTTTTGGAATAATCTCTGAATTTCCATGAATATAAATTGGTAAAATATCAAGTTTCAATTTCTCCGCCAAATAAAATGCACCTTTATGAAAACGATTAATATTATTCGTTCGAGAACGTGTTCCTTCAGGGAAAATCATCAACGAAAACTCATTCCCAATTCGAGTTTTAATCTCTTCAATATTATTTTCAACACCGTTTGAAACAGGATAAAAACCTGCCATTTTCACAGCTCGACCAAAAATCGGCGATTTATAAACCCAATCGTTCACTAAGAACACAATTTTAGGCGTACACATTCCAATCGCCAACGTATCCAAGAACGAAGTGTGATTCGCAATTATGATTGACTGTTTCTTGAAGTCTTCTTGATTTGGATTAATAATTTTCTTGACAACAGTTGGCTTTAACATCAACACAGATTTCATAAAAGTTGACATTCCCCATCCAAAAAGTGCATATTTTCTTTCTTTCGAAATTGGTAAAATAAGCATCAAAAATCGAAGAATTAATGAAGTTACCGTACCAAATAATCCAAAATAAATGAAGAAAATTCCACTTTGAATTGCTAACCACAACGTCATTGGACTTTTACCTTTTTTAGGACGATTTGAGATGAAAAATCGAAATAAAATTGGGTAGAAAATAAATGTAATCACTAGCGCTGCCACAACTCCAACTAACGAAACTGATGCGATTGATTTTAACGCTGGATGTTTGGCAAAAATTAACGCTCCAATTGCTAAAATTGTCGTGATAACTGCTAACAAAATCGAAGTTCGATAAGTAGGCATTTCATCTTTTCCAGTCGTATATTCTTTTTGTAAAGCACTCGTCATAAAAATACTAAAATCTACTCCATGACCAAAAACTAATGTACAAACAATACTACTAAAAATATTGAATTTAATATCAAAAAGTCCCATCAATCCAGCTGTAACCAAACCTGATAATGCGATAGGAATCGCGCTAATAATAACCAATTCTATACGTCGAAAGAAATACCACAATATTAATAAAACAGCAATAAACGAATAATTGACAAGGTTATTAAAATCAGTAACTAAATTTCCTAAAAAGTTTTCGTTTAACTGTTTGCGATCAATTACAATTGTTTCTTTATTATGATATTGTTTGATGAAATTTTCTCGGCTTTCTTCCTTTAATTTGACTAAAGTAGAAATCGTATAAAAACCATTTTTTTGCGAAACAAATTCTTCAAAAAGCGATGGATTAAACGCGCGATAATCTTCTAATTTTAAAGGTTGATATGCTTTATCAAAAATTGAGAAAAATTGATTATAAATTTCTTCTTTGAAACCATATTTTTTTCCATCCTTGATAAATTCATTCTTTACAAAATTCACTTTTTCTAAATTCCAGAAATTTTCCCAATCTTTTATTTTTTCTTGTTGAACAGAAGTTGGTAAAACCAATGATTGAATCGAATTATAACTTAAAATCTCATCCTTATTTTCTGCTTGCTCAAGCTTATTTGTTAACGCAATATTTTGATTTAAAACATCTTCTACATTATTTCCATAATTAACTACATACAACGATTTTGAGATAGAATTAGACGAAGTCTCTAACTTTTGTTCCGCTATTTTTTGATCGGTTGGAACGTAATTTAATTTAGATAAATCTTTGTCAAAATTGACATTATTAAACGTAAAACAACTCACTATAATCAAAAGAACACAAGCACCAATCAATATCTTGTTATTATGAAATGAAAAGAACGCTAACTTCTCTATTATTGAAGAATTATTTTCAACAGCATCTTCTTTCGGATGATACAAATGTGGAATAATCAATAAAGAAAAAACACCAGAAACAATAACTGTTATTCCAGCAAAAATTCCTAAATCTTTCAACACATCCGATTTCACAAAAAGTAAACACAAAAATGCAATCGCTGTAGTTGTACAGCTCATGATAAGCGGTTTTGTAATCTCCTTAAACAATGTTTTAGAATCGCTATTGTGCTTATAATGCGTCATGATATGCAACGAATAATCAATCGTTATTCCTAATAAAACTGCTCCAATACTCAAAGAAATTGCAGAAATTGTACCTTGAATAAAATACAAAAGTGCCAAAGCAAAGAAAAAACCAAAAACGGAAGGAATAAAAATAATTATCGGAATGTAAATTTTTCGATAAAATACAATTAAAATGACCATTAATGTAATCATCGAAATCAAAACAGTTGTAATAATATCTTGTTTAATTTGCTCTGCATTTGCTACCGCAATAAAACTTGAACCGAAATAACTTAATGTTGATTTTCCGCTATATTCAGGATTTAAATGCTGTTGAATTTCCTCTAATCGATTGACAAATTCGGTATTATGTTCTGTTTCACTTCCTGAAAATTTAGGATTGATAAAAAGAAATAATTTCGAATGATCTTTCGTCACAATAAATCCATTGTAAACTTCGAAATCATCCGTCAAATTCTTTTCTTTTAAACGATTTAATGCAACAAAAGTCAACCCAAGCGGATCTTTCAACATAAATTCTTTCGAAACAATTCCAGTCGGCGTAATTAAGCTTTTGTAATTACTTTCAACAATAGAAGCTATCGAATCTTTAGACAATTTTTGCTCTAACGTTTTATAATCTTCTTTCTCTAAAAAAAGCGGTAAATTTTGATGAACAAAATCAAAAGTCGAAGCAAAATTATCTAAATCATATTGCCCTTGAATATCATTATAATAGTTATTTAACGGTTGGATACTATCTAAAAAATCAGTTGCCTGTGCCGTCATATCATCAAGCGTTCCTACTTTATCTTTTTCGATAATCACCGCAACTTTATCCGTAAATTTTAATTGAGCAATAACCTTTGCCATTGCATCATTTTTCTCATCTTTCGGAATGATTCGCGTAATATCTTCTTCAAATTTTAGTCGATTTGCAAAAAATGCACAACCAACTAAAAAGAGAACAAAAAAGAATACACTCAACCATTTATTCGCTTTGATTTGTAAAAATATGTTATAGAAAAATTTATGCATTCTTAACCTTCTTTTGACTGAAATAAGTTAATAAAAAATAACTTACAATTCCACTAACAATACTACAAAAAGTTGCTAAAACAAAGCTTCCGACAATATAACGAAGCAGATTTTTTTTGATAATTTCGAAAGAAACCAAACTCAAATCTAAATGAAAATTGTCCTGCAAAATAAATCCACCTGTCAGCAAAGAAAGATAAATAATTATCGGAATCATTGGCGGAATACTAATATTGGAACAAAAGAAACAAATCACTTTATTAAGACGAAACATTGACGCTAAAAAAATAGATAAAAAAGTTTGAAAGCCCCAAAATGGAGCGATTCCAAGGAAAATTCCCAAAGCAATTGAAAGCGCTTTTACTTTATTGCTATCATTACTTCCTAGGATATCTTCTTTAATGAATGTTCGTATATTTTTTTTTTGAAACTGAAGAAAAAATTACGTGGTTTAATGTAAAAAATCGTCAAAAAAACCAGAAAAGTATTCAAAATACTAATTCGCGTAAAATCTTGAAATGGACGAAAATGAGATACGCGTTCGTTTGGATCGTACAAAATATCAATTGGAATATTCGTCACCTCAATTCCTTTCCAAGCTGTTCGCACAATGATTTCAATTTCGAATTCGAATTTATTTGTCCAGAACTTTTTCGGAATGAATTTCAACGGATACAAACGATAACCAGATTGCGTATCATTCAGTTTAATTCCTGTCTCGAACCAAAACCAAAAGTTAGAAAACTTATTTCCAAAACTACTATTCTTCGGAATTCCATCTTGCTCCATTTGACGACTTCCAATAATTAAAACAGGCTTATTTTTTTGCTCTAATTCTGTAATAAAATTTGGAATATCATGTGGAAAATGCTGACCATCCGAATCGATTGTTAAGGCATAATGGTAGCCTTTTTCTCGCGCAGTTTTGAAACCAATACGTAGTGCATTTCCTTTTCCTTTGTTCTCTGGAAGTTCAATTACAATAAGTTGATTCTGATAATCTTTTAAAATTTCAGAAGTAGAATCCGTCGATCCGTCATTTATAACAATAATTTGATTCGTGTATTCCAAAACTCCGTCAATCACACGTTTCAATGTTTTATGATTGTTATAAGTCGGAATAAGTACACAAACTTTTTGTTCGTCTATTTTATGTCGAATAATCGAAAAATCCATTGATTAATTTAGTTTTTTCAGCTGCTGTGCTGTAAAAGTATTGTATTTTTTAGCGTAAGATTTCACCAAAGTTTTTACTTCTTTTGACGCAGAACTATAATTTTCGACAATGAATGTTTTATCTTCTTGTATATTTTGATTGTACTTGATAAATTTTGGAATATTCTCTTGCACAATCAATCGAATTAAACGATTTTCAACATCTTTCGAGTCTTTTTTTATCGAATTATTGATCAAAGTTGCACCATCTGTAAAATATTGTTTCTTCGTTTCCTTATCTTTTATATACCTTGCTTTCAGAATTTTAGACGCACCTTTATATGCAATAATTGTTTGATTATCACCTGAATAATTATCTAATTTATTATACAAAACAGATACATTATTCGATGATTTTGAAGCGTTTTCAAAATCTGTTCTCAATTCGGATAAGGTTAATCCAAAGAAAAATGAAACCGACAAAAAGATAGATAATAGAGTTTTCATTAATCTAAAACTTTATAAATTGCACTAAATTTCAACGCATTTGTCGTTTCAAAAAATGAAGAATTTTTCACTTTCACTTCATTATTTTCACAAACAACATTCAAACTCAAATCCAAAATAGGATTGATAAACGGATTTATTGTCGCCATAAATTTCACATTCGAAACTTTAGACAAAAACAAATCTTTCGAAACAAAACCTTCTGTTATCTCCTTTATTATCTGCATCATGCAAACACCAGGTGTAATTGGGTTATTTGGAAAATGACCTTCGAAAACTTGATGATTTGGATTTAATTCAATTTGAACTTTAAAATTATTTTCATCAATTTTCTCAGTATTTTTAATGATATATAGATTAGGAATAAGCATTTGTAATAGTTTTGAGTTACAAATATAATCTAAAAAAAGATGATTTGTACGTTAGTTTACTCTTCCTCTAATTGTATATTTACTTTTGTAAGTGTGATACTTAAATTGAAGTGATTATGTTTGATTAAAATCTGATCAGGAAAATCTGTTTGATCTCCTGAAAATTGATTAATCGTTTTTATTTTATTCTTCTTTAAATGAACCAATTCTTTAAAATAATTTGATTCATTCTTAGCAAAAATTAAACTCACTTCTTTTGATTTTAAAATCGTTTGATCTGTCGTTTTTATATGCTCATCAACTTGAAAATCATTCTTAAAAATAGCTTGTAAATCTTCTGCAAGAGTTTTTACAACCACTTTTTTTTTCAAATCTGGCATTACATAATTCAATGTATAATCGTGGTCTGTAACTGACAAATCGAATAACGTATTCCCAAAATCAGACGTCATTACCACACGATGCGAGTTGTAACCCAATTTTTTCACAACAAAATTACCTTTCATTTCCTTTTTCATGAACGTAATCTTGAAACGATAACTATACTCTTTATCAGTTGAACTAAAATATGGGTTCAAAAACTCCCTTTCATCCTTTTGTTGTTCTTGTATATCAGCAATTTTGTAAGTCGTTCCACAAGAGGTTAAAATGAAAAAACTAAGGATTAAAAACAGACGCATTTATTGTTTTATTTAAAGATTTGTTGGTAAATAAAATTTTCGTGTAATCATCCGAAGGTTCAATTAATTTGACTTCTGTAACCGTTGATTGACCTGAATAAAACGTCAACTGAATTTCTTTGATGTACTTTTTTACATCCTTTATTTTTGGTTGTAATTTTGCAATTCGAGATTTATCAGTTTTCGCAAAAGTTATGATAAAATCGTTTGTATCAAACAAATTTCCACTTACACTTCCGACAATTAATTGATTTAATTTTTCAAATTTTTTATTTCCTTGTAAATCTACACTCGATTTTTTCCCTTCATCATTAATGTAAATTTTTCCATTGTTAAAAATCACATTATAATCAATTGGTTGTGTATAATTCCAACGCATCGCTTTAGGATTTTGCAAGTACAATTTTCCTTTCGAAACAATTGGTTTATCCAAGAAACTCATCACTTTATATTGTGTAAAATCAGCCGTCAACGTTTGTATTTTCTTAGAATCAGCTATAATATCTTTTTTGAAATTCTCAATTTCAGCATTACTCATTTTACTTTCTTGCGCAAAAATTGTCAAGTGAAAAAAAGCTAATAAAATGAAGATTTTAGTTTTCATATACATCAATTTTCAAGAGTTCATTTAATGGAACTACTTTATAATTTTCCTTTTGTAAAAATACGAATAATTGCTCTAAAACATTCGCCGTTTTGTCCGAAGTATCATGCATCAAAATAATCGAACCAGGCTTTATTTGACCAGTAATTCGGTTCAATAATTTTTTTTCATCATTAATAACTGTATCCAAAGAACGAATATTCCAACCAATTACATCATGTTGTGTTTTATTTAAAGCCTTTGATATATGTGGATTCGTTACACCAAAAGGTGGTCTAAAAATTTTCGTCGTAACGTTTATTTTTTCTTTAATAAGTTGATTGGTAGAAAAGATTTCATCAATGATTTTTTCAGCAGAATAAAAACCATTTTTAGAAGAATGATGAAATGTATGATTCCCTATCAAATGATCTGACTGATGAGTTTTTTGAAGAATTTCAGGATACTTTTCGATTTGTTTTCCAATGCAAAAAAAAGTTGCTTTTGCATTATTTTTTTCTAAAATCTCAAGAATTCTTGGCGTGAATTCAGTTGGTCCATCATCAAAAGTTAGAGAAATTATTTTCTCAGTATGATTATTTCCTCTATGATAAGCTTTCAAAAAATAGTTGAATCGAATTTCAAAAGCGCCAAAAATTGTCAATGTTAACCAAACAAAAAAAGGTATCAATAAATAAAAAAAAGACAAATCTTTTGTAAAACAACCAATTGATAAACAGATTAGTATAATTACAAAAAGGATTGTAGCAAATCTGAATTTCATATCGATTGAAGCAATACTAAACTTAAATCCTTGCCTTTATGCTCATTCACCAAAAGTACATTTTTATAACTTTCAGCTTTTACATCATTCACTTTGAATTGATTTGGTAAAGTTTGATTTTTCAGCAATTCACATCCTAACACAAATCCGAAAGCAGAAGAAGTTCCAAATTCTCCAATAAAATCTTTGTATTCAAATAACTCGATTTTATTTAACTCATTAATATTCAATAAATTTTTACCAGAAATAATCCCATCAATCTCGGTTAAAATCATGTCATTCAATTGAATAAATTTTAAAATTTCAGAATTCAAATCTTCATATTGATTTAAAATAGAAACATCTAAAACTTTCGCGTAAGAGTTTTCGTTTCTATTGTTAGATAAAACACAAAAATGTGCGCCTTCACTATATTTAATTCCTTGATTATCTTTTGATTCAATCTCACCAATTAATTGTAACAATTGATATGTTCTTTCTCCAATTTCATCAATTCCTCCAACCAAAACGCTGTTTAGTTCCTGATTTTCAACTTGTAAAAAACCATCTAAAAGTGCATTTTCAAAGGAATTAAAACCATTTGTATATGTAAAATTGTATGCATTACAACCAAGATGCAGAGCAATTTGAGAGCCAACCGTATTATGTGTAGATTGAATAAAAGCCGTTGGTGTTAAAAACTCTTCTTTATTTTGAATAATATTCGTCAAAAACTTTTCAGAATCAACCAAACAACCTAAAGCAGTTCCTGTAATTATTGCCTCTGGTTGTTCAATTCCTGCTTCATTCATAGCTTTTAGAGAAGAATAAATTCCCATTTTAACTCCCGAAGCCATTCTACGACTCATCGCTGGCGAAATCATATCTTTAAGAGAAGGAGATTTTGCCTTTGTTATTGAAGTTTCTAAAGGAAGAAAATCATTCGTAATTTCATCTATAAATTGTGCATTTACAAAACCTAATCCGTTTACAAATACTTCTTTCATGATTTAGAAAAAATTAAAGTTGAACAATTCCCTCCAAAACCAAACGAATTTGATAACACATATTCAACATTTTTCTTTTCCAATTTTGTGATTGGAAAGATATTCAACTCTTCTATCGGAGATTGAAAATTAAGATTTGGATAAACAAGATTATGTTGAAGACTTAACAAGCTAAAAACCGCTTCAACACTCGCAGCAGCAGCCAACGTATGGCCTGTGAATGGTTTTGTAGAACTAAAATTAGGAACATTTTCTGTAAAAATTCTCTTCAGCGCTCGACCTTCTGTTATATCATTATTGTTTGTTGCTGTTCCGTGGACATTAATATAATCAATTTCGGTTGGTTGAATAGTGGAAGTTTCAAATGCTTTTTTCATTGCCAAATACGCTCCTTCTCCATTATCAGACGAAGCCGTTTGATGAAACGCATCATTCGAATTTCCTGCACCAATCAAATAACCAAGAACTTTTTTATTTGATTTTCGAATAGATTCTTCCGACTCTAAAACCAAATAAGCAGCGGCTTCACCAAGATTCAAACCTTTTCTATTTTCATCAAATGGCTGATTAAACTCATCACTCAGAATCATCAAACTTTTGAATCCATTAATGGTAAATTTTGACAATGCATCCGTTCCACCAACAATCACTCGATCCAATTTTCCTGAATTAATCAAGCGCGCGCCATACATAATCGCATTCGCAGCCGAAGAACAAGCCGTACTAATTGTTGAAACAAAGCCTTTCAAACCGATCTCTTTTGCAATTTGATTGGAAGAAGCGCCAGCATCATGACTCGAAATGTACTTTTGTTTATTAGGCAGATTTTCGTAATCCAAAAAGTAATTTTCTGTCATATCCATTCCTCCCACACTTGTCGAAGAAATCAATCCAGTTCTGACTTCATTTACATTTTCGATTCCTGCATTATGCAGAGCTTCTTTCACAGTAATTAGTCCTAACATCGCTGTTCGAGAGAAATTATTATCCGGAGATAAATTTAAAAAAGTTGCTAATTCATCGTTCGATAATTTAATTTCTCCTACAAAAATTTCGTTTTTATGAATAGATTCAAAATTTTCGAGTCGTGATAAACCATGCTTTTGATGAATTAATGAATCGAAATTCTCTTCGACATTTTTACCAATTGCCGAAATGATTCCCATTCCTGTTATCGCAACTTTTTTAGCCATTATTTTGTTCTATTTTTCTCAATATAATCTGCCATTACTTCAACCGATTGAAAGATCGTTTTTCCTTCTTTTGGATCAGTAATTTTAATTCCATATTCTTTATCCAATAAAACAATCAACTCCAAAGCATCGATCGAATCTAATCCCAAACCATCACCAAATAAAGGATCATCATTTTTGATATCCTCTACTAATACATCTTCAAGATTTAAAATTTCAATGATTTTAACTTTCAAATTGTTAATTAAATTTTCCATAGTATTTTTTATTGTTAACTAATATTGTTTTTAATCTATTAAGTACATTTTCGCTTCGTAATCACCTTGTAAATAATCTATCCAAGCCAAAACAACTTTCTTTGCTTTATTTTTTTGAATTAAATAATTCGCATACTTTTTTAATTGTTCTTCATTGAAATTTTCCGAAATAAAAAAAGCATTTTCTGTCTTCAATCGATGACGAATACTCACTTCACCCAAACAAATATTTGCTAATGTGTAAACAAAAACTGCTGGACTCGGAAAAATTTCATCCGTAGATTGAATACTTTGTTGATGTTTCAAATCAGATTCTAAGCTCGAATTTCGATTTGCAAAAACCAATGCAATATCTTGATTTTCGTTAAATGTATTTTCATCTTTCAATAAAATTTCGGCAGCTAAAAAAGCTAATTTACTCTGATGATCCATTTTATAAAATTTTGGACAATCAATCTGGAAAGATTTGAAGAAATTTTTCGAAAATATACCAAAATCTCCTGAAGAATCTTCAAAATAAAGTTCATCATTCAACCAAATTTGTTCGTTTTTAATCTCAACTTTAGTCATACTGAACTTTTTTTAAAATAATTACAGCATTACTTCCTCCAAAACCTGAAGAAGTTTTCAAAATAATATTGACTTCTTTTTGAAGATTTTCTTTCAAAATATTTAATGGAACTGAAACTCCTAATTCATCAAAATTATGACTTTTCAAAAGCAAATTTTTTTCTGCTTGTTTCATCGAAATAATCAATTCTAACAATCCAGAAGCACCCAATGTATGTCCATAAAAAGCTTTTAAACTATTTGTCGGAATCGATTCCATTTGCAAACGATTAAAAGCGATTGCTTCCATTTCATCGTTATACAATGTTGCCGTTCCATGAGCCGAAATATAATCTATTTCATTTGAATAAATATTCGCTTCTTTCATCGCCGACTCTATACTTAAAACTAAGCCTTCACCCGTTCGAGATGGTCCAGAAATATGATTTGCATCGTTGATTGAAGCTTCACCCAAAATCTGAAAACTATTCTTTTCTTGATTTTTAGAAAGATAAACGCAAGCCGCAGCTTCGCCTAAATTTACACCTTTTCTATCTTTGTCAAATAGTTTACACAACTCAAAATCCATTGCTTGAAATGAATTGAAACCTGTCAAAACAAAATTTGTCAACTCATCCAAAGCCAAAACATATGCATCATCAAACTCATCCATTTCGATGAAACGTTTTGCTATATTAACTGCTAAAACTCCAGAAACGCAAGCATTTGAAATGATAATTGGTTCAGTTTTAAATCTAAAATAGTTTGCAATTTTCTTGGCAAAATTTGTAATTGAAGCTTTTTCTAACGAATCAGAAAGTTGATCAATATTGCCTTTTGTTGTTGAAATTACAAAAGCTGTTCGTTTTGAAATTTTCGATTTATCAATAATAGATTGAAGAGCTAAAATACCAAATAATTCTAATCGAGTATAAATCTGATTATCTTCAACTTGACCTTTTAAATTTAAGAAAATTTCATCATCAATTTTTCCAGCATAAAAATTCTTTAAATGTCCAAAAGAATCAATTTTATAAACAGCAGAATTTCCTTTCACTAATTCATTCCAATTCGCTTGAATAGAATTTCCGAAAGGCGTTAAAATATTCGCACGATTAATGTAAACTTTTTCCATTACAACAATCCTACTTTTTTCTTCCATTCTTCAAAAAATGGTGGTAATGTTAACATTAAATCTCCTTCGTTGTCTAAAAAAACTTGAATCGTTTCACCAATACAAACTAACTTTTCATCTTGATTAAAAATTTTGAATTTGTATATCATTTTAGCCGCCAAAGTATCTTCAAAAGTCGTTTCTATTCTACATATATCACCATATTTCAACGGAAATTTGTGTTCACAAACCGACTTAATAATTGGTGTTACAAATCCACTTTTCTGAATATCCAAATAACTAATCCCAAAATGACGTCCAAAAGCTTCCCTTCCATCTTCAAAATACGTGATGTAATTCCCATGCCACACAATTCCCAACGGATCGGTTTCATTGAATCGTACTGCGAAATTAGAATTATGTACTAATGTTTTAATCTTCTCTTCTGAACTTATCATAATATATAGCGGCAAACAAGGTAATAATATAGAACAAAGTTAACAAAATAATATTCGGAACAATCTGAAGAAAAGATTGATTTCTCAGGATTAAACTATAATAGCCATCGAGTGCCCAATTCATCGGTGATATTTTCGCGAAATGTTGCATAAAATCTGACATCGCAAAAACTGGAATCCAAACACCGCCAATTGCGGCTAAAATCACGACCAAAGTCGCTCCAAAAGGTGCAGATTGTTCTTGGGTTTTCGCAATTGTACCAATTAAAAGTCCTAATCCAATTGCTGCTAAAGAAGCGAATACAGTAAATCCGTAAATCGAAAATAATATACCATCCGTTTTGAAACCTGGTAAATCAATCAATGGAAAAACTAATTTAGCGACACATAAAATCATAGTAAATTGCAGTAAACTTATGATTAAATACGTGATTGTTTTTCCAATAATTTGAACAAAATAAAGCATGGGACTTGTTAATAATCGAATATGTGTACCTAAACTTTTCTCTTTTACAATATTGATTGACAGCGGAACTACGATAAAAAATATCGCAAATAATGTCCATGCAGGCACATTATGTTGTGTTACATTTGGTTTCAAAACTGATTTAGAGTCCTCAGGAACAATTTCTTGAAAATGAATAAACTTCTCATTTTGAAAGCCTAAATCATCAGATCCCATTTCTTGTTGAAATGCTTTGTAAATACTTTTATTCTCGGTATCAGTAATTAATTTATCCAAAACATTCGATACATTTTCTTTGAAAGCCAGCGAAGTAGCAGGATCAAAGTATAATTTAATCGTTTTTGGATTGACCTGTTGATTATATTTCACTTGTGTGCTATCAAAAGCAAATTCGTTCAGAATTTTCTCAACATTTTGATTGATTTTATAATTCAAATCTTTTGACAATCGCGCTGGTATTACAATTCCTACTTGATATTTACCTTTAAAAACTTCGGATTTCAGTTTATCTTCCGTTAATTTTTTTCCATTTAATTCATTTACAATTTTTAAATTTCCAGAATGTGAAATATGTTTTTTTACAATTGCTGAAATACTATCTTGATCATGATCAATAAATAGCAACGGAATAATCGCTTCGGCAAAAGAATCGTAGGTACTTTTCTGAATTTTAGTCACCGTAATAACCAAAATCAAGGGCATAATAAAAAGAATCACCAATCCGCCAATATCACGAATAAGTAATAAAATTTCTTTCTTAATACATGCTAAAAGTTGGCTCAACATATCACGATATTTTAGTTAGATTAACAAAAGCTTCCTCCAAATTATACGCATTCACTTGCTTGATTAATTCTTTCGGTTCGGCTGTTACAATCGATTTTCCTTGATTCATAATTGTAACTTGCGTACAAAAATCTTCGGCTTCTGCCATGTGATGCGACGTGTAAACAATCGACATTCCCTGCTGATGCAATTCTTGTAAATAATCCAATAACGCAATTTTTGATTGTATATCAACGCCCACGGTTGGCTCATCTAAAAAAAGGATTTCTGGCTGATGAAGAATTCCTGCCAATAAATTAATACGACGTTTCATTCCGCCCGAAAATGAATCAATTTTTTTATCCAAAAAATTATTCATTCCTACTTTTTCAGTCAAAAGCTGAATCTTTTCGTGTAATTCTTTTGAAGGAACTTTATAAATTTTTCCAAAAAATTCTAAATTTTCTCTCGCCGTCAAAGTTGGATACAATGCATACTCTTGTGGTACAATTCCAATGATTTTCTGAATCTTTTTTAAATCTGTTTTTTAATTTAAATTTTGAATCACAACATTACCAGAAGTTGGTTTAATCAATCCAGAAAGTATCGACATCAAGGTTGTTTTCCCTGCTCCATTTGGACCAAGTAAACCGTGAATTTCGTTCTGTTTTATCATCAAAGATAAAATTCCCGAATTACTCAAAAATTTCACTTATCCTGATCTAGGTTTAAAATATTTTGAACGTTTGCCTACACTATTTTTTGGAGGAAGTGAAGCTAAAGTTTTGATGCATTATGATGTCGATATGACGGATTTCATTCATTTTCAGTTCCAAGGTGATAAACGAATTTTGTTGTTTGATCCAAAACAATCCAAAGCTTTATATAAAGTTCCACTTTCGGTACATACAATTTACGAAATTGATTATGATCATCCCGATTACGAAAAATTCCCAGCTTTGAAACACGCAAAAGGTTTTGATTTTGTCATGAATCATGGCGATGCTTTATTTATCCCACGCGGTTATTGGCATTATAATCGTTATTTAGAAGCAGGATTTTCAATGTCTTTACGCACCTTTCCTAATGAGTTTTTTCAAGTGATGAATACCATTTATCATGTATTTATTATGCGCTATACCGATAAATTGATGCGCAAGATTTTTCAACTAAAATGGATTCATTTTAAACAAAAATGGGCTATAAAGAAAAGTCATGGATATTATGGAATTAAGAAATAGGTTTTAAATATTACTCAATTTTATAATCCATAGGAACCATGTTTGCTATTTTTTCCCAGCTCCAATATCCTTCAACAACCAAATTAGCAGGATGGTAATATGTACCATTTTCTTCAATTTTTAATAAATCGCTTTTTATAGCGAAAATAGAAAGTTGGTTCGAAATATATTTTGCACCATTCTGTTTTGCATAGTCCAAATCCTCTTTTTCATTTTTGTATTCAACTGAATATAATCCTTTAAAATTAAGATACTGATTATTATTATCAACGATTTTCAAACTATCAGATGGAACTTTTTGATTAACTAAGTAAGTAATTATTTTTGGAGGAACTTTACCTTCAATTCTACCTCCTAACAAAGTTTCTTCTTTAAATTTTATGTATTCAGGATTATCCTTGCGAATCAATCGTTTTATATCATATCCTTCTTCCTCAATTTTATTCTCATAAACTGCTTTCATAAAATGAGTAATACTTCCTAAATAAGATTTACGACGATTTTCTTGCCATTTTTTTTCTTTAGAAGCTGATGATTTTAACTCAGTAAAAAGTGCTGTTCCAAGAGTTAAGACATAATTTGACTTAAAATCAACATTAAAATCAACCAAGTCATACTCGATTTTATAACCTAAGTAATTGTTTGTAATGATTAAAGGATTTCTAGAAGTAGCAGATAATTGTCGTGTATTTTTATCATATTTAAACCTTAAGTCTTTCGAATTTTCTATTTTGCATTTTTTTGCAGCTTCATTACTTCCCAAAAACAATTTCAAAAAAGTCTGATAATAATACAACCAATCTTCTTTAGATATTGCTTGAACAACTGTTTCTTGCAACGCTACCACTTCAGGTTCTAAAACTACTTTATAAAATGTAATTTGATTTGTATTAACATTCAAAATATAATTTTCAAACAAACTTGCACGAACAATTAAGTTATATTGTCCATTAGGAAGACTTAGTTCAAATTCACCTTTTTCGTTCGTTTTTGATTTAATCGTAGAATTATCGACATAGATTTCAGCATTAATAATTGGAAGCGATTTTTCATCAATCACTTTTCCTTTAATTGTATTTTGTGCAAATAGATTACTACTAATTAAGAAAAAACCTAAAATAATAATTTGTTTAAAATTCATTGACTAAATTTTAAAACAAGATAATAAAAAAACCGCTATAAAGCGGTTTTGAATTTATTTGAAGAAATATGTAATTCCTAAAGTTAAAAATGATGAACGATTTGTTCCATTATCCCAACGTTTATAGTCGTAAGTATCTATTAAACCATATTGATAGCGTAAATTAATTTCGTATTTTCTATCAATAGAATATCCACCACCAATATTAAATGCTAAATCAAACGATTTTGGAACATTATTTTCTCTTTCAGGTTCATTTTCATCAAATTTTTCTGATACTTTGAAACCTAATTGAGGACCACCTTCAACGAAGAAATCTTTTCCTTGATCATCAAAATAGTATTTATACATAATTGGAATATTGATATAATTTAAGAAAGCTTTGTATTTCTCTCCACCTTCTTTATATAACGAATATTCACCTTGAGTAGTATATAAAACTTCGGCTTGTAAATAATGATTTTCGTTTCGAGTAGTTAATTGATATTTTGCAACTCCTCCAACTAAAAATCCAACTCTCTCTTTAGAAACTCCATGAACAATAGTTGTGTTACTAAGTCCAACACCTCCTTTAACTCCAAATTCGATTTGAGCAAAAGAAAAAGTAGATAAACTTAAAAGAAATAAACTTAATAGATTGGTTTTTAAATTTTCATAAGTTATTGTATAATTTTAACAAAATTAAAGCTTTTTTTAATACAAACTTCATTTCATAAAAAAAGCTCTCCAAATGAAGAACTTTCTATATTATTTTCGAAAATTTATTTTTTTGGTTGAGGAGGAAATTTAGCAAGAATTTCTTCAATTGCTTTCGGGATTCTTTCCGCTTTAGCACTGATATTACTCAAATTAAGATCAGAACCAACACCTTGCCAAACCAATATATTACGTTTATCATCAATAATGTCTATTACAATTGTTCCTGCTTGATAAGAAGAAACGCTATTTCCGCCGTAATATCCGCCATAGTAACCATAAGGACCGTAGCCCCAATTGTTATTATTTACAGAAACTTGTTCTTTAGAACTTGTCAATAAATTAATGACTAAGTCTGCATCAGAACTTACTTTTGTAAATCCTTTTGTAGCCATTTGTGCATCAATTGCTTTAATTAGTCGATTCTTATCCAAATCGTTAACCTTTAACTTATCTAATCCTTTTTGGTGAAAAGTATAAGTTTTATATGAAGCAAAATTTGTTGATCTGTCGTAATCTGTACTTACTTGAACTGTTCCACAGCTTGTTACAAATAATGACAACAAAATTATAAAAGTAAAGTGTATAATTTTCATGACCTTGATTTTTTATTTAAAACTACAATTATTATTCCTAAATGTAAAGGTAAATCAAAAAAAAAAGAAGCTCAAAATACATGAACTTCTTTTTAACTAATATTTACAATTTTATTTTGCTAATTCTAACTCTTGAATTTTCACTTCAACAATTCCATTGTGATTGATTCTAACCAAATCTACAATTTGCGTTTCGTTGACTAATTCAGGATTAAAATCTGTCTGAACTTTTACATAATTTTCTGTAAAACCAAACATTTTCCCGTCTTTATTATCATGTTCCCAAAGCACTTTTTGAGTAGAATTTAATTGAGACTGATAAAAAGCTTGACGTTTTTTCTCTGATAAAATTCGTAACATTTTATTACGACGTTTACGTTCTCCTTGATCTACAACTCCTTCAAATTCGATCGCTTCTGTATTATCACGCTCCGAATAAGTAAATACATGTAAATAGCTAATTGGTAATTCGTTTAAGAAATTATATGTTTCCATAAACAATTCTTCTGTTTCTCCTGGAAAACCAACAATTACATCTACACCAATACACGCATTTGGCATCACTTCGCGAATTTTTGTTACACGATCTAAATAAAGATTAGATAAATAACGACGTTTCATTTTCTTCAAAATCTCATCGCTACCAGATTGTAATGGAATATGGAAATGCGGAACAAATCGATTACTTTTTGAAACAAAATCAATTGTTTCATTTTTTAATAAATTTGGTTCAATCGAAGAAATTCTGATTCGTTCTATCGCATCAACTTGATCTAATTCTTGTACCAATTCCAAGAAAGTATGTTCGTGTTTTTTATTCCCGAATTCACCTTTACCGTAATCACCAATATTTACACCCGTTAATACAATTTCTTTGATTCCTTTTTGTGCAATTTCATTCGCATTTTTGATAACATTTTCAACTGTATCTGAACGCGAAATTCCACGAGCCAAAGGAATTGTACAATATGTACATTTATAATCGCAACCATCTTGCACTTTCAAAAAAGCACGCGTACGATCGCCAATTGAATAAGAACCAACGTAAAAATCGGCTTCTTCAATCTCACAAGAATGTACAATTGTTTCTTCTTTTTTATTGATATCGTCTAAATATTCAGCAATATTAAATTTTTCTGCAGCTCCTAAAACCAAATCAACACCTTCCATTTCCGCAATTTCTTGCGGTTTCAACTGCGCATAACAACCTACAACGACAACAAAACCTTCTGGATTTGCTTTCATTGCATTTTTCACAATCGTTCTGCACTCTTTGTCTGCATTTGCGGTTACCGAACATGTATTGATTACGTACACATTCGCAGAATCTGTAAACTCAACCTTCTGATATCCATTATCTTTCAAGTTTCTTGCGATCGTCGAAGTTTCAGAAAAATTAAGTTTACATCCCAATGTATGAAATGCAACTGTTTTAGTTTGATTATTCATAGCTGCAAATTTAAGAAATTATCCATAGTTTTGAAACATAAATAAATCAGCTATTCAAAATGACTAAATACTTTATCTACATTATGTTATTCGTTTCAATATTTTCGTGTTCTAAGAAAATTGAAATCGATGAAAACAAAGTATTTAAACTAAATCGTTACGATAATATTTCTTCTTTAGATCCGATTAATGCAAGAACGCAAGCCAATAACTGGGCGTGTAATTTGATGTACAACAGTTTAGTGAAAATTGATAATCAATTAGAAATTCAGCCCGATATTGCAAAATCTTGGTCAATTTCAGAAGATGGAAAAACGTATTCTTTTACTTTGAGAAATGATGTTTTTTTTCATAAACATGAAGCTTTCGGAAAAGATTCGACTCGAATTGTAACGGCTTCAGATTTCGAGTATAGTTTTAATCGTTTAAAAGATCCGAAAGCTGGAGGTTCTGGAGGTTGGATTATGAATAATATTGATTCATATAAAGCGATAAATGATACACTTTTTGAAATTAAATTAAAAGAGGCTTATCCTGCATTTTTGGGATTAATTTCGATGAAATATGCTTCGGTTGTTCCGAAAGAATTATTCAAAAATGGAAACGATGAATTCTTGAAACATCCAATTGGTACAGGCCCTTTTCAATTTAAGATTTGGGAAGATAATGTGAAAATGGTTTTTAGAAAAAATCCAAAGTATTTCGAGTTTGATGAAAAAGGACAACGTTTACCATATTTAGAAGCGGTTAATTTATCATTTTTACCAGAGAAAAATTCAGAATTTTTAGAATTAATCAAAGGTAATTTGGATATGATGGCAGATTTGGATCCTTCTTATAAAGATGAAATTTTAAATCCAATCGGAGATTTGAATCCAAAATATTCAAATATTTTAACGATTCAAAAAGTTCCTTATTTAAGTACCGTTTATTTATGTTTTTATCTTGATGCGCCCAATGCAGTTGATTTGAAATTGCGTCAAGCATTAAATTATGGAGTTGATAAAAACAAAATCATCAAATATATGATGAAAGGTCAAGCTTTTGAAGCAGATGGAGGTTTCATTCCGAAAGGTTTACCAGGTTATTCGCCAGAAAGTGGTTACAAATATTCTCCCGAAAAAGCACGTGAATTAATCAATAGCTATAAAAAAACGAACGAAAAAATTACGCCAATCGAGCTGACAACAGTACAAGAATATGTAGATGTTTGCGAATATATTGCGGCAGAAATGGCAAAATTAGGTTTACCAATAAAAGTGAATGTTGTACCTGGACCAACGATGCGTGATGGAAAAGCAACAGGAAAATTTACATTGTTCCGTGCAAATTGGGGAGCAGATTATCCAGATGCCGAAAACTTTTTATCCTTATATTATTCGAAAAACTTTGCGCCAGAAGGTCCAAATTATTCACATTACAAAAATGGTGAATTTGATAAAATGTATGAACAAGCATTTTTGACCAATAATCCTGAAGAGCGCGCCAAAATTTATCAAAAAATGGATGCATTGATGATGCAAAACGCTCCAATTTTGCCATTATTCTATGATCAAACAACGTTATTTTTGAATAAAAAAGTTAAGAATTTTTCGATGGGACCAATCAAATTATTGGATTTAACGAGAGTTTACAAAGAATAATTCTTTTGACATTTCTCAAAAAGTTTGAACATCTTTTAAAAAAATCTAAATAATATTTCATTTTATTTCACGACATTAGATAATTGTTAACTTATTTGAAATAATCAGTTTTCTCTAACGTTTGAAATCAATATTTTAAAAGAAATAATTTCAGAATTAAAGGCGTTAAACCGAGTTTTTTTAGATATATTTGACACCAAATTTTTAATCAAAATCATTTAAATTTTTACTTATGAAAGTAAGACAACTTTTCGTAGTAGGATCTATCATTACTCTTGTTGCAATTGGAGTAATCTCTTATTTTTGGCCAGGTATCTTATGGTCTTTAATAATTATTCTTCCTTTGATTGCCTTAGGAATTGCTGATATCTCGCAAACAAAGCACGCTATCAGAAGAAACTTTCCTATTGTAGGACATGGTCGTTATTTATTAGAAAGTATTCGTCCAGAAATCATGCAATACTTTGTTGAAACGGATACTGAAGGGAAACCTATTGACCGTTTAATGCGTAGTATGGTGTATCGTCGTGCAAAAAATGTAATTGACACAGTTCCTTTTGGGACACAATTAGATGTTTATGAACCAGGATATGAGTGGTTAAATCATTCGATGTATGCTGGAAAAATCAAACATGCTGATGATCCACGTGTAAAAGTTGGTGGAAGTGAATGTAAACAACCTTATTTAGCAAGTTTATTAAATATTTCTGCAATGTCTTTTGGTTCGTTAAGTGAGAATGCTGTATTAGCGATGAACAAAGGAGCCAAATTAGGAAACTTTGCACACAATACTGGTGAAGGGGGAATTTCTCCATATCACTTACAGCCAGGTGGAGATTTAATTTGGCAAATTGGTACCGGATATTTTGGTTGTCGTGCTACTGATGGTGGTTTCGACCCAGATAAGTATGTAGAACGCGCTACTTTACCAAATGTAAAAATGATTGAGTTAAAAATTTCTCAAGGTGCAAAACCAGGTCACGGAGGAATTTTACCAGCAAATAAAAATACGCCAGAAATCGCTAAGATTCGTGCTGTAGAACCATATACAACTGTTGATTCTCCTCCATCTCATTCAGCTTTCTCTGATGCAGAAGGAATGTTACATTTCATCAAACAATTAAGAGAATTATCAGGTGGAAAACCAGTTGGTTTCAAATTGTGTATAGGGATTAAACGTGAGTTTATCGAAATTTGTGAAGCAATGATTAAAACGGGTATCAAACCAGATTATATAGCAATTGACGGTGGTGAAGGAGGAACAGGAGCTGCTCCTGTAGAGTTCTCAAACTCATTGGGTATGCCTTTATTAGATGGTTTAGCTTTCGCAGTTGATACGTTACGCGGTTATGGTCTTAAAAAAGATATTCGTGTTGTAGCTTCTGGAAAAATTATTTCTTCTTTCCACATTGCTCGTGCAATGGCGATTGGTGCAGATTTAGTTTATTCGGCTCGTGCTATGATGATGGCTGTAGGATGTATCCAAGCTTTACAATGTAATACAAATACATGTCCAGTTGGTGTTGCGACACAAGATCGTGAATTGATGAAAGGTTTAGACGTAGAAGATAAAGCGACTCGTATGTATAATTTCCACAAGAAAACAATGCATATTTTATCTGAATTAATTTCTGCAACAGGTGTTAAATCTCACAGAGATTTCAATCGTTCTCACGTAAATTTACGTATCGACAATACACGTATTATGTCTTATGATCAATTGTATCCAATTGTAGAAGAAGGTGCTTATTTAGGAATGTCTGTAGAAGATGTTTTACAAGAAATTAGAGTTCGTACATTAAGTAAAGTGAATTAATCAATTTCATATAATAATAAAAAAAGCAATCCAATTGGATTGCTTTTTTTATTCAAGAATATTCCGTAAATATTGAGACGGACGAAAACCTGTATGTTCCAAAAAAGCATCTGAAAAAGTCTTTCTCGAATTAAAACCTGTTTCTTCTGCCAACGCATCAATTGTGTATTTTTTGAGATTTGGCTCATTTTCAATTCGTTTCAAAAGATGATTAATTCTCAATTCATTGATATATTGGTTAAAATTTTTCGATCTCGAACGATTAATATAATTTGACACAATTGTTCGATTGGCGTTCAATTCTAGAACCAAATCATTCAACGAAAATTTTGGATTTAGAAATAACTTTTGTTCTTCAAATAATTGCAAACTTTGTTCGAAATCTTCATCAATTTCAACTTCGAATTTTGTTTTTTCTAATTGATTTTCTTCCTTAATATCTAACTCAAGTATTGTTATTTCATCAAGACATTTTTGTAAATAATTCTTCTTTTTTTGATGTTTTTGATTCATTTTATAAAAAACAATTCCACCAAAAATTAGAATTACTACTAAACCAAAAAATGAAGATCTTTTGAAGTTTTGATTCTTTTCTTTCAATAAATTTCGTTCAGTTTTCAGGAATGTATTTTCATATTTCTCGAGATTTGGTTTCAAAACAGTATGATCAGCCACATAAAATAAACTATCAAAAGACAATAAATTATTTACAGATAATAATTTATCTCGACTATTTCCATATTTCTCGTTGTATTCAACTACTCGTTCATAAGAAAGTCGCAGTTCTTCATCAAGAATTTTATATTGTTTTGAGAATTCCACAACATTTTCAAAATATTGGATTGCTTCTCTATTTCGCTTTTGTTGATATAAAATTTCACCTAAAAATTGCTCCGAAATCACATACCATTTGATATCATTTTGCTTCCAGAAAGCTTGTTGTGCTTTTTTCAATGTATTAAATGCCGAATTATAATCTTTTTTGTAGAAATCAATAATTCCTTTATTCTTCAAAGCATATTGATAATTTACCGTATCAACCGTTTCAGATAATTCAATTTTGTTGTAATAATCACTTTTGTTCAGATGATTTGTTTTGCTATATAAATAAGACAATTTCCCAAGAATGGAAAGATAAATGCTGAACGATTTTGGTTGCTGTTTATGCTTTTCGAAATATGATAAAGAAGTTTCGTATAACACTATAGATTCCTTGATTTCATGTAAGTTTTCTTTTGTTTTCGCAATTCCAACAAGCGAAGAATAAAATGTAAAATCATCTTTTATTTCAGTTGATAGTTGTTTCGAAATGGTGAAATTTTTCAATGCATTATTGTAATTACGTTGCTCCAAAAAATAATTTCCTTTTTCGATATAAGCTTCACTCAACACAACTTTATCATTCAATCGATAAGCTGTTGAAATCGTTGAATCAATAATTCGAAGATTTTCTTCAACCAAATCATTATTTTTTTGACGCAAAAATTCAGCTTTATCTTTTTGTGTTTTTCCAAACATATTTACTGAACTGAATATGAATAGAATAACTATAATAAATTTAAGAAACCTATTTCCCGAAATCATAAAACGTAACATATTGTATTTCTTTAATTTAAATAATATTGTAAACAATTATCATTTGACACCAAGTTGATAAAAAACATTTAAAAATATAAATTAAAATTGTTCAAACAAAAATTTTACTTCCTCTAAATGTAAGTAAAACAATAATCAACACAATTTTATTATGAAGTTTCTACAATTAATTCTCATTTTGATTAGCTCTTTTGCTTTTGCACAAGAAAAATATTCGATTACAGGCTATATTTCATCAGAAAAAGAGTCAAAAACAATTCACGCAAAAGTTATTTTATACGATGAATTTCAAAATGTTATTCAAACAATTGAAACTGAAAATTCTAAATTTAACTTTGAAAATTTAGAACCTAAAATCTATTTAATTTCTGTTATTTATGACAATAATATTCAAGATGAAGAACCTTTTTATTTAAACGAAAATAAAACATTTCACTTAAATATTGATGAAACTGTACAAATTGATGAAGTTATAATCAATGGAAAAAAAGAAACTTTCAAAATAGAAAATGGCAATTATAATATTGATGTCGCCAATTCAAATTTTAATAAACTTGCTACAACTAAAGAATTATTTTCAAAATTACCAAGCGTCATGTTAGGCGCAGATCAAGAAACATTGACGATTATTGGAAAAGGAAATCCTTTGTTGTATTTGGACGATCAACAAGTTGATTTTTCTACCATTTCGAGTTTAGCAATTGAGGACATAAAATCGATTGAAATTATCAAAAACCCTTCTGCTAAATATGAAGCAAATGGAAAATCTATCGTAAAAATTAATCTAAAGAAAAGTAAAAAAGAAGGTTTAAAATTGACTTTGCAAGAAACATTATCTTTCAAAAGAAAGTTTAATAATTATTTCAATTCGACTTTTCAAATTCGTAAAAATAAAAGCGAATTTAAACTGAACGCATCTTATAATCAACTAAATCCGTGGGAAGGAAATGGATTCGATTATCGCATAAAAGACAAAAATATTCAGTCCAATTATTTCATAAAATCGCAAACTAAACGTCCACATTTTATTGTAAACACAAGCTTTTTTCAGGAATTAAATGAATCTGGAGATTATTTTTCGTTTGCTATTAATTCAAATTTTAGAAAAGATAAAGGTTTGCTTGATACCAAAACAGAATATACCGAAAACAATGAAAATCAATCTATTTTAACGTTAAATGATAATGAAAATCATCGAAATTTTGTGAATACTTTGGTGAATTACAATAAAAATATTCAATCAATTGACGCAAGTATTTTAACAGGATTACAATACACGATTTATAACACAGGAACAATATATTATTTTTACAATAAGATTAATGAGAATAATATCAAATACAATCAATCGCGCTATCAAAAATATCGTCTTAAGGTTTTTGCAGGAAAATTTGATGTAGAGAAAAAGTTTGAATCTGATCAAAAAATTGAATTTGGAGGACGTTTTACGCATGCAAAATCTGAGACGAATAATGAAACATTTTTTCCTCAACAATCATCAGAAGAATTTCTTTATAATTTCAAAGAACTGAATCTTTCCGCCTATTTGCAATACACTAAAAATTATGAAAAATGGAATTATAAAGCTGGATTAAGAACAGAAACGACTAATTCTAAAGGTTTTGATGAAATAAAACAACTTTCGGATATTGATAAAAAATACATCGATTGGTTTCCGAATGCAGAAATTAATTACACTTTTGATAATAAAAATGCGTTAACAATTTACTATAAACGTACAATTGATAGACCGAATTACAGCAATCTTTCTTCTGGGAATTTGTACGGAAGTCCTTATATCGAATACAGTGGAAATTTTAATATTTTACCTACTTACACCGACACATTTTCAGCGAATTATTCATTAAAAAAATGGAACATGAATGTGACGTATTATCAAAGTAAAAATCCGATGAATTATACATTAATTTATAATGATGTGAGAAATATTTCAACATTTACAACGATTAATTTCGAAAAAGAAAAAAACATTTCTGTTGCTTTGGATGTTCCATTCGAATATAAATTTTGGTCAACACAAATTAGTTTAGCTATAATTTATAGTAAAATAATTGATGAAAAAGCTGTGTTAAAAAAATCGATTCCGTATATCTATTTATACTCTAATCACAATTTCAAATTGGGAAAAGATTTCAACTTTATGGTTGATGGATATTGGTTAAGCAAACGAACTGAAGGAATTTATGATCGAAATTCTCAAGTTATCGTTAATCTTGGATTGACAAAATCATACAAAAACTTTGATTTTTCTATTCGTTTCAATGATTTATTCAAACAAATGAAATTTAGCGAAACACTGAATTATGATAAAATAAGTTCTAAAAATCTATTTTTAGTCGATTATCAAGAACTATCAGTTAGTGTTAAATATAATTTTGGCCGATTGAATAAAACCATCTCGAAAGAGAA
Source organism: Empedobacter sp. UBA5036 (assembly GCF_002415215.1). Lineage (NCBI taxonomy): Bacteria > Pseudomonadati > Bacteroidota > Flavobacteriia > Flavobacteriales > Weeksellaceae > Empedobacter > Empedobacter sp. UBA5036. The sequence goes on along the minus strand of NZ_DICC01000068.1, from coordinate 85,186 downwards.
TAAAGTAAATGAAGAGGAAGGGAGAATTAGGTAATCTCAACTTATAAACCAAAAAAGCCATTCTTTCGAATGGCTTTCAATTTATGGATTGTTAGAATGTTTTATGTATTACAATTCTAAAGCTCTTTTAGCGTCACCTCCCATTAATACGTTTAATGGATCTTCTACCGCTTCTTTAACAGCAACTAAGAATCCTACAGATTCGCGTCCGTCGATGATACGGTGGTCATAAGATAAAGCAACATACATCATTGGAGCGATAACAATTTGTCCGTTTTTAACAACTGGACGCTCAACGATATTGTGCATTCCTAAGATACCTGATTGAGGTGGGTTGATGATTGGTGTAGACATCATAGATCCAAATACACCACCATTAGTGATTGTAAATGTACCTCCTGTCATTTCATCAACAGAAATTTTTCCGTCACGTACTTTGATTGCTAAATCTTTGATAGATTGCTCAACACCACGGAAAGTTAAGTTTTCTGCATTACGTACAACTGGCACCATTAAACCTTTTGGTCCTGATACTGCAACAGAAACGTCAGCAAAGTCAAATTTTACTTGGTAGTCACCGTCAATCATAGAGTTTACGTCTGGGTATAACTCTAATGCGCGTGTAACTGCTTTTGTAAAGAAAGACATGAATCCTAAACCAACACCGTGTTTAGCTTTGAATTCGTCTTTATATTGGTTACGTAAAGCAAAAATTGCAGACATATCAACTTCGTTGAATGTAGTTAACATTGCAGTTTCATTTTTAACAGAAACTAAACGTTGTGCAATTTTACGACGTAATGATGATAATTTTTTCTCTGATTGAGCACGAGTTCCTTGAGTAGAAGTTCCCATTGCTGGTGTAAAACGAGCTGCATCATCTTGAGTGATACGTCCGTCACGTCCTGAACCTTTTACTTGAGAAGCATCGATACCTTTTTCGTCTAAAACTTTTTTAGCCGCTGGAGATGGAGTTCCCGTAGCGTAAGTTGCAGCTGGAGCAGCAGGTGCTGGCGTAGCAACTGGAGCTGGAGCAGCTTTTACTTCTTCTTTAACCTCAGCTTTTGGTGCTTCTGCAGCTGGAGCGCTTCCTCCTTCTGGTTTAGCAGCTGATGTATCAATAAGACAAACAACTTGTCCTACTTCTACAACATCACCTTCTTCCGCTTTCAAAGTGATAATTCCACTTTCTTCTGCTGGTAATTCTAATGTTGCTTTATCTGAGTCAACCTCAGCAATTGCTTGGTCTTTTTCTACGTAATCACCGTCTTTTACTAACCACGTAGCGATCTCTACTTCTGTGATTGATTCCCCTGGTGATGGGACTTTCATTTCTAACATATCTATTAGCTTTATTTTTTAATTGAATACTTTATTAATTACCTCTTCGTAAATTGCAGCCCAACGTTTACTTGAACCTGGTGCTGTTGCAGCACTTTCTGCTGGAGAAACTACGTCGAATGGATATTTTCTTAACTTACGTAAGATATACATCCAAGCTCCCATATTTTCTGGTTCTTCTTGTGCCCAAACCAATTTAGCATTACCAAATTTAGAGATGATAGCATCTACTTTTTCTTCATTTAAAGGATATAATTGCTCTAAACGAATAATTGCAGTTTCTTTATCACCTAATTCTTGGCGTTTTTTGTCTAAATCGTAGTAGATTTTTCCTGAACAGAAAACTACTTTTTTCACTTTTTTCGCATCTACTGTTACATCTTCGATGATTTCTTGGAAACCTCCATTTGCGAAATCTGCTAATGATGATACTGCTGATGGATGACGTAATAATGATTTTGGTGACATTACAACCAATGGTTTGCGGTAATCTGTTACAACCTGTCTTCTTAATGCGTGGAAGAAGTTAGCTGGAGTTGTGATATTTGCAACAAACATATTGTTACCAGCACACATTTGTAAGAAACGCTCTAAACGTGCTGAAGAGTGCTCTGCTCCTTGCCCTTCATATCCATGAGGCAATAACATTACTAAACCATTTTGTAATTTCCATTTATCTTCTGCTGCAGAAATATATTGGTCGATTACGATTTGCGCTCCATTCACGAAATCTCCAAATTGAGCTTCCCAAATAGTTAACGCTTTAGGATTTGCCATTGCATATCCATAATCAAAACCTAAAACTGCATACTCAGATAATAATGAATTATAGATTCTTAATTGACCTTGTTCATTATTGATATGGTTTAATAAGATAATTTCTTCTTCTGTGTCTTCAGTTTTTACAACCGCATGACGGTGAGAGAAAGTTCCACGTTCTACATCTTCCCCAGAAACACGCACGTTACGTCCGTCTGTTAAGATAGAACCGAAAGCTAAAGCTTCTCCTAATCCCCAGTCAATTTTATCTTCCTCAATCATTTTTCCACGTCCTTCAATTAAACGAGAAACTTTTTTGATTAATTTTTTACCTTCAGGAACTGTAGAAACAGCTTTTGCAATTTCTTTTAATTTTGCTTCGTCGTAAGAAGTATTTGCTTGTTCAAAAACTTTTGCATCATCAGCTATTTCAAATCCTTCCCACTCTTCTGGCATGAAAGGGAAAATGTGATTACGCTCAATTTCTTTAGAAGCTTCGAAATTCGTTTCTAATAAAGCTTTAAATTCTGCTTCTTTTTGTTTAACGATTTCTTCTCCTATTACACCTTCTTTTAATAATTTATCCTTGTAAATTTCACGAGGATTTGGGTGTTTAGCGATTAAGTTATATAATTTAGGTTGAGTGAATTTTGGTTCATCACCTTCGTTATGTCCATATTTACGGTATCCTAATAAATCGATGAATACATCAGAACCGAATTCTGCACGATAATCTGCTGCAAAACGGAAAGCGTGAACTACCGCTTCTACATCATCAGAATTTACATGCATTACAGGAGACAATGTTACTTTTGCAACATCTGTACAATATGTAGATGTACGCGCATCTAAATAGTTTGTTGTAAACCCAATTTGGTTATTTACCACAACGTGTACTGTTCCACCTGTTTTGTATCCGTCTAATCCTGCCATTTGAACAACCTCGTAAACGATTCCTTGTCCAGCTACAGCAGCATCACCATGAATTAAGATTGGAATAATTTTAGAATAATCATCTTTATAATCTTCCTCAACTTTTGCACGTGTAATACCTTCTACAACTGCATCTACAGTCTCTAAATGAGATGGATTTGGTGCTAAATTGATTCGGATATCTTTTCCATTCAATGCTTTGATTTGATTTGATGATCCCATGTGATATTTAACATCACCAGCCATTAAATCCGTATCAAAAGCTTTTCCTTCGAATTCTGAAAAGATTTGAGAATATGATTTTCCAAAAATGTTAGCCAAAACATTCAAACGGCCACGGTGAGCCATCCCTACGATAACCTCTTGTACGCCGTGTTCTGCAGAACGATTAATCAATGTATCCAAAGCAGGAATCAAAGATTCATTTCCTTCTACCGAGAAACGTTTTTGTCCAACATATTTCGTGTGCATAAAGTTTTCAAAAGCAGTTGCTTCATTCAACTTTTCTAAAACACGTTCTTTCTCCTCTTTAGATAATTTTGGTTGATTCAAGTTTTGGTTTAACCAATTCTGAATCCAATTAATTCTTTGAGGTTCTCTTACATACATATACTCGATTCCGATAGATTCGCAGTACATGTTTTCTAAGTGTCCAATGATTTCACGTAAAGTGATTGGTCCACCGATACCTAAAATTTCACCAGCGTTGAATGTTAAATCTAAGTCAGCATCAGATAAACCAAAGTTTTTGATGTCTAAAGTAGGTTCAAAAGTTCTACGCGCTCTAACCGGGTTAGTCTTTGTAAATAAGTGTCCACGCGTACGGTAAGCATCAATCAAATTGATTACTTTAAATTCTTTCTGTACGTTGTCTGGAACTTGAGATACTACTGCAGGATTAACTACTGCTTGCGTTGTTTGACTAGCTTTGTTAGGAGCTGTTTGTGTTGCTGGTGCAAATAATGGCTCTCCATCATATGTTGCATTCGCAAAGTCATACCCTTGGAAAAAAGCTTTCCAACTTGGTTCAATACTATCCGGATATTGGACGTATTGATCATATAAGTCGCCTATAAACTCTAAATGAGCGGCATTTAAAAACGAAAAACGATCCATAAATTTTACTCTCTATGAGATTTAGCTACAAAAATAAACTATTTAAGGCTTTAAAAAAAATTACTTTCATCATATTTATCTTATCTCGCCATAAAAATATATTATAATCAAATAATCATTACATTTGATATAAATTTAAGAAAGATTTTACATTTAGATGAGAAATTTTCTAACAAAAAAAATAAACAAACGTTGGATTGGCTTCTTTATAATATTTGTGATTTTCGCTATTACAATATGGTCGAGTAACAAAATTGTACAAGAGCTAAAACGTGAAGAACACAAACGTGTAGAGAATTATGCGCGATCGCTAGAGTTGATAAGCTCATCAGAATTTTTAGACCCGAAAACGCAAGATTTTCTATTCAAATTAATTGAAGACAACAAATCAATCCCTGTTGCACTTGTAGACGAAAAAGGCATTATTGTAGACACCAAAAATATTGATGAATCCATCGTAAAAGATTCGGTTCAATTAAAAAAATATGTCAACAAAATGAAATCGTCGGAACAAACAATTGATGTTGAATTAATCGGAACTAAAAATTATGTTTATTTCAAAAATTCAAAACTTCTCAATCAATTACAATATTATCCACTCATCATTATTTTATTGATTTTACTGTTTTTTGGATTTTCGTACTGGTATTTCAAAACAGTTCGTGACACCGAAAAAAGTTATTTATGGGCTGGAATGGCAAAAGAAACGGCACATCAAATTGGTACACCACTTTCTTCGTTGATGGGTTGGGTCGAATTATTGAAATTGGAAGAAATCGATCAAACTTCAGTCATAGAAATTGAAAAAGATGTGGATCGATTGAAACATATTGCCGAACGTTTCTCGAAAATTGGTTCAACTTCTGAACTCAAACAAACTGATATTATTTCAACTTCCAAACAAACAGTGGATTATATTTCGCAACGCATTTCGAAAGGAATTGAATTAAACTTTACTACCGATGTCGATGAATTTAACATCAATCTTAATTCTTCTTTATATAGTTGGGTTATCGAAAATTTGATGAAAAATGCCGCTGATGCAATGCAAAATAAAGGCGTTTTGGATATCGATATAAAAACGAAAGGTAAATTTGTCGAAATTTCTATTGCTGATACAGGTTCTGGAATTCCGACCAAATTACAGAAAAAAATTTTTCAACCTGGCTTTACAACAAAAAAACGTGGTTGGGGATTGGGATTATCATTAGCCAAACGAATTATCGAAGATTATCACAAAGGAAAAATATTTGTTGCCAAATCATCCAAAGAAATCGGAACTGAGTTTAAGATTTTATTGAAAAAATAATCAGAAATATTACACAAAATCTTGATTATATAATAAGGTATACTTTTTGTAACTTTGTTAGAACGACAACTGTTTTGTAAAATTAATAATTATGAATGCAACGACTATTGAACAAGTGAATTCTAAATTGAAACAACTTCCTGAATCACTTTTGGAAGAAGTTGAGCGTTATATTGATTTTTTAACTTATAAACATAATCAAGAAACTGAATTTGAGTTAACGGAAGAACAAAAGGAAATTTTGGATAATCGACTTAACGAGCCAAAAGAAAATTTTTTGAATGCAAAAGATGTATTGAAAGAATTGCACGGAAAATATGATTTATAAGATTAGAATTTCTTCCGAAGCTGCCCAAGATATTGAACAAGCTATTTCTTATTATTCAAACTTTTCTACATCTGCTGCAAAATCATATTTAGCTGAATTGACAAAAGTTTTGGAAGCTTTGGAAATAAATCCTTTTTATCAAGTAAAATATAGAAATTTGCGTGCAAAACCTTTTAAATCTTTTCCTTATTTGGTTTTATTTGAAACTAATGAAGAAGAAAAAACTGTATTTATTTATGCAGTTTTTAATACACATAGAAATCCTACAAAATATCCAAAATAAAAAATGAGCTGAAAGTAAAACTTCAACTCATTTTTTAAATATCATTTTCTAATATCTAAATTCTAGTATCTCAGTACTAATTACTATTCTTTCACACCAATATAAATCTCAATTTCTGCATCAGCAGGATTTTGAGCTTTTTCGGTGTACAATTCGTAATCATATTTATACGTGCGATTTAGATTTGCATCATCATTCCAAATTTCTGCCCAAGTTTTTCCAACTGCTTCATGTAATTCTCCTTTGGCAATATATTTTTTGAATGTTTGTGGCTCAAATTCTCGCCCAACCATCCCTTCTGGAATTTCATCTAAAGAAGAAACTCCTAAACCAATAATCGTCGTATATTTTCCTGTAAAATCACTTTCGTAATCTGTGTAAACAGAATAAATATTAGAACTAATTGCATTTGGAATTTTAGTCATTATATTCTCACCAAAAAATTGATTCCACAATTTTCCTAAATCTTCAATCGCTTGACTATCATTATTAGACGTTTGAGTTGCTATTCCTATAATTTTTAACTTATTCATTTTTAAAGTTTTTAAAATCCTAAAATCATTTTCGCAATCGAAAAGTAAATCAACAAACCAAAAATATCATTACTTGTTGTGATAAATGGACCTGTTGCAATCGCAGGATCAACACCATATTTATGCAACATAATTGGAATAAATGTCCCAATCAAACTTGCTAAAATCATCACAATAACTAAAGCTAATACAATGGTTGAGGAAATTTCGTAACTCGTACTCATTAAGAAATGTGTCGCCAATAAAAGCACAAAAGCTAATAATGTACTATTTAATAAAGCCAATAACATTTCTTTTCCTAATCTTTTCCAAATAGAACCCGAAATATTACTATTCGCCAAACCTTGCACAATAATAGCAGAAGATTGCACACCAACATTTCCTGCCATGGCAGCAACCAGCGGCGTAAAAAAGAATAATTGCGGATACAAATTCATCGCATCACTAAAACTTTGCGACACATTAACAGCTACAAAACTACCTACCAAAGCCAATAAAAGCCAGGGCAAACGAGCGCGAGTTAATTTTAAGATATTATCATCAGAATCGACATTTTGAGTAATCCCGGCTGCTAATTGATAATTTTCTTCAGCTTCTTCACGAATCACATCAATCACATCATCCACCGTAATTACACCAACCAAACGCATTAATTCGTCTACAACAGGCACTTCGTACAAATCATATTTTTCGATTACTTTCGCAACCTCCATATCTTTTGTATAGGTCTTTACATATTGGATCTTTTCATTGTAAACATCTGCCACTTTTGTATTCGCAGAAGTCGTCAACAAACGCTTCAAACTCAATGTTCCAAGTAATTTTTCATCTTCATCAACCACATAAATTGAGAAAACCTCTTCTAAATCCTCAGCTTGTTTTCGCATTTGTTTTACTGCTGTGATTACCGACCAATCTTTGTTGACTTTTATCAACTCTTTTCCCATCAAACCTCCAGCCGTATCTTCGTCATAACGTAAAAGATCTACAATTTCACGGGCATGTTCTTGGTCTTCTAATTGCGCAATTACCTCATCTTTCTTTTCATCCGAAAGCTCATTAATGACGTCAACCGCATCATCGGTATCCATCTCATTAATGACATCTTCAGCAATTTCTTTTGCAGTAAGCGTTTTCAGAAATTTACGTCGATCATCTTCCTCTAATTCAAGAAGGATATCTGCAGAAATTTCATTATCGAGTAAATCAATTACAAAAGATTGTTCTTTGGTCGAAAGCTCATCAAACAATTCAGCAATATCGGCGGGGTGCAAATCTTGCAACATCTCCTTAACCGCTTTAGCATTTTGCTGATTAATACTTTCGTTTAAATGTTCAATAAAATCTTTTGTAATTTTTACCTCCATAATCTATTTCATTCTTTTCGTTAACTCAATAAAATCTTCGACAGATAATTGTTCTGCGCGCATGTTCAAAAACTCGTGATCGTTTAAATCCTCAGGAATCCCCAAAGCTTTCAACGAATTACGAAGCGTTTTTCTTCTTTGTCCAAAACCAGCTTTTACCACTTGAAAAAATCGTTTTTGTTCGACTCCTTCTATTTCTGTTCGGTAGCGTTTCATAATAATAACGCCCGATTTTACTTTTGGTGGTGGTGTAAAAACGTGCTCCGGAACTGTGAACAAATACTCGCAATGATAATAAGCTTGCGCTAATACAGAAAGTATACCATAATCTTTTGTTCCTTTTTTAGAAGCGATACGTTCGGCTACTTCTTTCTGAAACATTCCACAAACTTCGGGAACGGTGTATCGCTCTTCTAAAGCTTTAAAAATAATTTGCGAAGATATATTATACGGAAAATTTCCTAAAATAGCAATTTGTTCATCAAACTTTGATGAAAAGTCCATTTTCAAGAAATCTTCGGAATGAATTTTAAATCCTGGATAAAATGGTTGATAATATTCTTTTAAATATTCGACTGATTCTGTATCAATCTCCACAACCTCTATATTTTTCTTTGCTTGTAAAATATATTTTGTCAACACGCCCATTCCTGGACCAATTTCTAAGACACGATCATAGCCTTCCCAAGTTAATCCTTCGGCAATGTCTCGTGCAATATTTTCGTCATTCAAAAAATGCTGACCTAAATGTTTTTTAGCTTTTACTTTCAAAAATTCTAAATTTTAAGTTTTCTTTAACCAACTTACCGTAGAATATATACGGAATATCTTTCTTGCGAAATAAGTTTTTTTTATCTTAGCCCCAAAATTAACCCAAATGTCAAAAACGAACGATAAATTTGAGAAAAAAAGACTGCGATCTTCAAACATCACTGTTGTGATTAGTATTTCGCTTGTTTTATTTCTATTAGGTATTTTCGGCTTAATTGTCATTAATGCACAAAGTTACGCAGAACATCTAAAAAGAGAGTTAAAAATCGAGGCATATTTTAAAGATGTCGAAGATCCAAAATTAAAAGATAAGGAGCTTGATTTACAGAAATCTTATATCGATTCGTTGAAAGTGAAGTATCCTTTTGTTGAAGCTACACAGTATATCAGCAAAGAGGATGCAGCTAAAATTGCGAAAAAAGATTTGGGTACGGATGGTAGTGATTTCTTCGAAGAAAGTATTTTCCCTGCATCAGTTCAAATCACATTGAACCCTGCATTAATACAATCAGTTGAACAAATTGATTCTATTAATAAGGTATTGGCAAAAAATCCAATTGTAGACGAAGTAAAAAGTGACAAAGAAGCGATGGTAACGATTTACCACAGCATCAACAAAATTACTTTCTGGATTATGATTTTTGCTGTTATTTTCTTAGTGATTGTAGTCGTTTTAATTAACAACTCTATTCGTCTGAAAATTTATGCAAAACGTTTCAGCATCAAAACAATGCAATTAGTTGGTGCGCGTAGACGTTTTATTGTAAAACCTTTCTTGATAGAAGCCGCAGTTTTAGGTTTCTTAGCAGCATTTATTGCAGCGGTAGGATTAGGTTTCTTATGGTACATTTTAGCAACAAAAGTTGGTTTAGTACTTTGGAATCCAAGCTTTACTCCACTTATCCTTATTTTAATTGGAATTGGAGTTGTTATTGCCGTTTTCAGTACATTGTTTGCTGCATGGCGTTATTTAAGATTAAAAACTGATCAACTTTATTAATGAAATCAAATTCTATCGATACAACAAAAAAATCAGCATCTACAAATGATGCTGGTTTTACTTTTTTATTTGGAAAAAGAAATTACATTTTCATGGCAATTGGTGTTGCGCTAATTGGTCTTGGATTTTTATTAATGACAGGACACGACGCCAACACAAGGCCAGATGGAACGTGGGATGCAAATTATTGGAACGATGAAATCTATTCTTTTCGTAGAATTAGATTAGCGCCATTTTTAGTTGTCGTAGGTTTCATAGTCGAGATTTATGCCATTTTAATCAATCCGAATAAAGAAAAATAATGAATACTTTACAAGCAATTATCATTGCTATTATAGAAGGTCTTACCGAATATTTACCAATTTCTTCTACAGCACACATGGGATTCACAGCAGCTTTGATGGGAATGCCAGAAAGTGAATTCTTAAAAATGTTTCAAGTTTCTATACAATTTGGAGCAATTTTATCAATCGTCGTTTTATATTGGAAAAAATTCTTTGACTTCAAAAATTTCAATTTCAATTTTTACATCAAATTAGCTTGTGCTGTTATTCCTGCCCTTATATTAGGAAAATTATTTGATGATAAAATCGAAGCTGTTTTAGGAAATCAAGTTGCTATTTCTGGAATGTTAGTTTTCGGAGGTATCATTTTATTATTTGTAGACAAATGGTTCAAAAATCCTAAAATTAATGATGAAAAAGATATTACATTAAAACAAGCAATTATTATCGGTTTTTGGCAATGTTTAGCGATGATGCCTGGAACTTCTCGTTCTGCCGCTTCTATTATTGGTGGTATGACGCAAGGTTTATCGCGTAAAGCAGCTGCTGAATTTTCTTTCTTTTTAGCGGTTCCGACAATGTTAGCGGTTACAGTTTATTCTGTTTTTGTGAAAACATGGGGAGAAGATACTGCAACACCAATGAGAGGTTACGAAATGATTTTGCAAGATCAAAACCATATTATATTATTTGTAATTGGAAATGTTGTCGCATTTATTGTGGCGTTAATCGCAGTAAAAACATTTATCGCAGTTTTAACAAAATACGGTTTCAAATTTTGGGGTTGGTACAGAATTATCATCGGTATTATTTTACTGATTTATTTCTCTTACAATTCTCCAACACAAGCAGAAAAAGATAATGCCGCTTCAGTAGAAACTACAATGATTCAGCACAAATAAGATGAATGTAGAAAAAATACAAGAAGGTCACGTTTTTTTGATTGATAAACCACTTGATTGGACATCTTTTGATGTCGTGAACAAGATTCGTTGGAATATTAGAAAAGCATATAATTTAAAGAAAATAAAAGTTGGGCACGCTGGAACTTTAGATCCTAAAGCGACTGGACTTTTATTGGTTTGTACAGGAAAATGGACAAAACGCATTGATGAATTTCAGGCGCAAGAAAAGACCTATACAGGTACAATTAAATTAGGTGTTACAACGCCTACATATGATTTGGAATCGGAAGAAGATCAAACTTTTCCTACGGAACATATTACAGAAGAAATCATTCACGAAGCAACGAAACAATTTATTGGAGAAATTGAACAATTTCCACCAATGCATTCAGCTGTAAAAGTGGATGGAAAACGTTTGTATGAATTGGCTCGTGAAGGTCAAGAAATAGAACGTAAAGCACGTAAAATAACGATTCACGATTTTAAAATTACGAATATCAATTTACCTTTTGTTGATTTTGAAGTAAATTGTAGCAAAGGAACCTACATTCGTTCTTTGGCTTTTGATTTTGGAAAAGCAGTCAATTCTGGAGGATATTTAACAGCACTTCGTCGTACAAAAATTGGCGAATTTGATGTAATTAACGCCGAAAATTTCGCTTTAGAAAAAAGTTATTTCGAAGAAGAAAATACAACAGAAGAAGTATAAAATTAGAAAAGCTTGAACAAATGTTCAAGCTTTTTTAATTATAAAGTGATTAATACTTTATTTATTTCGTCACTCACTAATTTTGGCTTTTGCATCACCATAATATGTGTTCCGCCTTCTATTTGTATTGCATCTTTGATATATTCAATCGGAAAAACAATATCTTTTGTACCATGAATATGTGTAATATTTTCTTCATGATAAGCTGTAGAATGTTCCCAGTTTACAATCTTATGAATCGACCAACTTAAATATTCTTTGTTTCGAAACTCAAAAATATCGTCAATATTATCTTTTTCTCGATCAGTATAATATAATTTTCGCATCATCATGTACGAAAATGTCCGATCCGAAGTTAAGAAACTCATCGGAATTATTTTATGTGCATTAATAGAAGCCGAGAATCGAAATAACTTCGGAAGCTCTGCCCTATTCTTCACTGTCGAAATCAGAAATGTATGTTTTGGATTAATAAAACGATTCATTTCCTGCACAATTATTCCACCAAAAGATAATCCCATCAAAAGAAAATCTTCTGTGGGATTTATTTTATCTAATAATCTTTCGGTATAATGAGCCAAAGTTTCATCTTTCTCTGGATCTAACCAAGGAATATAAACTTGCTCAAAATCTTGTTCCAAGCGTAGATTTCGAAAAGCATTTGCATTTGCACCTAATCCACTTACTTGATAAATTTTCATACCTTAATTTATAATATATCTTTTTTCTTTGAGTAATCTGTTGGACGAACTCCAATTACTTTTTGGAATGTATTACTAAACGTTGGCAAACTATTGTAACCAACCATTGTCGAAATTTCGCTGATTGAATACGTATTATCAATTAATAATTGTAAAGCGCGTAGCATTCTCAAAATCGTGAAATATTGGACAAATGTCATATTCAAATCTTTTTGAAATAATCGTGATAATGATCGTTCAGAGAAACCGAATTCGGCCGTAATTTTCTTCATTGTAATCGAAGAATCCATATTATCATCTAAGAATTGAACGATTTTTTTCAGACGTTCGTCGTGAGGAAGTGGTAAAGCCAATCGTAAACTACTTTTACTTACTTTAGGTAATATTTCTTTGAAAGCTTGCGCGATTACATATTCGCTTCTATTTTCTGGAACAATATCTCCTTTCCATTGGTTAGAAAATAATAAAAGTTCTAACAATAATCCATCAGCAGGATAGATTCCTACTTTTTTATAAAACGAATTATCACTTTCATTAATAGGGAAATATAAATTTCTCATAATCACCTCTGGTGTATTTGGGTGTATACTATGTTCCACATGAGGCGGTATCCACATATAGTGTCTTGCAGGTAAATAAAAGGTATCTTTTCCTATTTTTACATAAACTATTCCTCCCTCACAATAAAGAAATTGCGCTTTGTTATGTTTATGTTCTACCACGTATGCTTCCGAAATTTCCTTATGGTAACAGAAAATTGAGGTTGGTAATTTGTCAATTTCGGTTAGGTAATATCGTGTTTCGAACTTATTATCCAAATGTATATTCATAGTTTCTTTAATTGTGAACTAATATAATAATTTATTTGATATAATGTATAATGTACACAAATAAAAGTGTCCGAAATGAATAATTATTTGACTATTTTTGATATTAACTTTTTATTAATTAATCCAATATTTGTAATTCCCTCCGTTCAGAAGGGAACAATTATTGAATAGTATTAGAAAGAAAAAGTTGCATTATGTTGGAAAGAATAAAATTAACTGACTTACAGTCAAAAGTAATGACAGCAGAGGAGTCTGCCAAATTTTTTGAAGATGGAATGACTGTTGGTTCTAGTGGTTTTACAAGAGGAGGCGATACAAAAGTTGTATTAAAAGCTGTTGCGGAGCGTGCCAAATCTGAAAATTTAAAAATCACTTTAGTAACAGGAGCTTCATTAGGACATGGTACAGACGCGGCTTTAGTAGAAAGTGGAGCATTAAAAAAACGTTTACCATTCCAAGTAGACACTGTAATGCGTAAAAATATAAATGCAGGTAATGTTTTATTTATCGATCAGCATTTAGGAGAAACTGCCGAACATATTTTAGATGGACAATTTAAAATTAATTTAGGTGTTTTAGAAGTTGCTGAAATTTTAGAAGATGGTTCTTTAGTACCTACTACTTCTATCGGTAATAATGCAGAAATCGCTGCAAATGCAGACAAATTAATCATCGAGATTAACACGTCTATTCCTACAAATATTAAAGGTATTCACGATATTTATAGTGTAGAAGAATATGGAAAACGTACTCCAATTAACATCACTGCTTGTGATACAAAAATTGGAACAGAAACAATAAAAGTAGATCCTTCTAAAATTGTTGGAATTGTTTTTCACGACATTCAAGATGCTCCTGGAGACATTCAACCAGCTGATGAAGCGACTGCTGCAATCGCTCAAAACATTGTAAAATTCTTCGAAAATGAAGTTGAAGAAGGTCGTCTTACAAAATCATTAATGCCATTGCAATGTGGAATTGGTAAAGTTGCGAATGCTGTTTTAGGTGGTTTAGAACATTCTGATTTTGAAGATTTAGTCATGTATTCAGAAGTTTTACAAGATTCTACATTTGACTTAATCGATTCTGGAAAAATGAAATTTGCTTCAGCATCTTCTATGACAGTTTCACAAGAATGTTACGATCGTGTAATTGGAAATATCGACAATTATAAAGATAAAATTGTTTTACGTCCACAATCTATTTCTAACTCTGCCGAAGTTATTCGTCGTTTAGGAATTATCGGAATCAATACTTCTTTAGAGTGTGATATTTATGGTAACGTAAACTCAACTCACGTTTCTGGTACACACATGATGAACGGTATTGGAGGTTCTGGAGATTTTGCTCGTAATGCATTTATCTCAATCTTCGTTACAGCTTCTATCGCAAAAGGTGGTAATATTTCGTCTATCGTTCCTATGGTTTCTCACACTGATCACACAGAACATGATGTAGATATTATTGTAACAGAGCAAGGTTTAGCTGATTTGAGAGGTTTAGCGCCACGCGAAAGAGCCATCGAAATCATTAACAACTGTGTTCACCCAGATTATAAAGCAGAATTATTATCTTACTTCGAAAGAGCTTGTGCAGAAAGAGGTGGTCAAACGCCACACATCTTAGAAGAAGCATTTTCTTGGCACACAAGATTGAAACAAACAGGTTCTATGAAAAAAGAAGAATTATTAGTTTTAAATCATTAGAATAATAAATAATAAAACTATACTTTTTCAAAAAGCATAATTCAGAATTTCTGGATTGTGCTTTTTTTGTGAAATAATGTAACTTTGTTAGAAGTCTAAGAAACATGAAAAAAATACTTTTAATAACACTACCATTGACAACTTTTTTTGCGTGTCAATCTAATCAAAACGAAAATCAGAATTTAGAACAAATTGATAAAAAATCGGCTCGCGAAGTTGTTTTAACAACCGAAACAAAAGGCGATTCTGTTTTACATATTACCAAACAAAAAATTTGGTCAAATGATTTGATGATTGCAGAAAAAGTAGATACATTGATTACGCACAAACAATATACACCTACCGATTCTACCAAAATTCCTATTTACGTAACCATTCAATAATCTATCATGAATAAAAGAGAAAAAAGAGCAAGTAAAGTCGTGACTTTGGTGTTAATTTCTTCGGTTCTTAGTTCGTGTATGAATCGTGAAGAAGCGCCCGTTACAAACAATGCGCAAAAGGTATATATGCGTGCAGATTCTACTGCGCCTTACACAGATGTAACGTCAAATTATGCATCGCATTCGGGTGGTTCGCATCACGGTGGAATGGGAAGTTCGTTGCTGTGGTTTATGGCTTTTCGTAGCTTAACTGGTGGCGGAATGGGCTATGCAAGTCAAGGTTTGCATCAACAATCTAATGTCGGAACAAACGCAGCAAAAGCGCAAGCGTATAAAAGTCAAACTGTTCGCGGTGGATTCGGAAAATCTGCTTCTTCTCGTTCAGTTTCATCTTAAACAAATTTTATGCAATTAAAAAGAATAAAAGCGGACGAAAACTGGCAAGAAAGGTTAGAAAATATCGGCTTTGGTTATCATACAGACGAAAATAAACAAACCTATTGGGTAGAAGATTATTATTATTCGATTTCGGAAAAAGAAGCGGATAAAATTTTTGAAGCGACAAACGAATTATGGGAAATGTGCTTGAATGCTGTCGAACATGTGATTCAAAATAATCGTTTGGACGAATTTAAAATTCCAAAATTTATCCAACCTTATTTGATTGATACATGGGAAAATGATGCGCCAAGTATTTATGGACGTTTTGATTTTGCTTATGATAATGATCAATTAAAAATGTTAGAATTCAATGCTGATACACCAACTTCTTTGTTCGAATGTGGTGTTGTACAATGGCTTTGGATGGAAAATTATTTTGGAGAAACGAAAGATCAATTCAATTCTGTTCATGATAAATTAATTGAAACATGGAAAATGTTAAAACCTTATTTGAAAGGTGAAACATTGCATTTTTCTTGCGTGAGAGAATCGTTAGAAGATTTGACGAATATCGAATATATCAGAGATTGTGCGATACAAGCCGGAATTAATACCAAATTAATTTACGTTGACGAAATCGGTTGGAATAATGTCAATTTTGTTGATTTAGAAGAAAAACCAATTACAGATATTTTCAAGCTTTATCCGTGGGAATGGATGATGAACGAGTTGTTTGCATACAACATCAAAAATGATGAAATCAACGCAAATTGGATAGAACCTGCTTGGAAAATGATTCTTTCGAACAAAGCTATTTTACCAATTTTATGGGAATTGTATCCAGATCATCCATTATTATTAGAAGCTTATACAGATTCACCAAAAGAGATGAAGAATTATGTCAAAAAACCATTGTTATCACGTGAAGGCGCAAATATAGAAGTTGTAAAAAACGGAACTATTTCGGAGCAAACTTCAGGAGAATATGGTGAAGAAGGTTTTATTTATCAAGCTTTGGCTAATTTACATCATGAAGAAACAGGTTATACCATTATCGGAAGTTGGATTATTGGACAAGAATCATGTGGAATTACGTTCCGCGAAAGTGACCAATTTATTACAACCGATAAAAGTCGTTTTGTTCCGCATATTATTGAGTAAAATATTTAAAACCAAAAAGTCTAATTCCACTTCGAATTAGACTTTTTTTAGTTTAAACAAAATCAAACAATTACCTTAAAAATTGTAAATAGTTTAAAAATTAATAGGTTTCATCATATTTTATTTATAAATTATAAAAAGATTTTATTAAAATGTTTTATCAATTAAAGGTTTAAGAAATAAAACGTTAGATAATTTTTTACGAATCAAAACCAACTAAATACAAACTAAAAAGTAGAAATATGGATTTTTTAGATGATTTGTTTAACTCTTCAACCCTTCCCTCAGAGCGCATTTCGCGTATGCTCGAAGAAGATTTGTTTTGGCAAATTATAGAAAATTCTTTGCTCAATGCCAATAATTTGCAAGATCAAGAAAAGGCTTTGGAACAAGAATTAGAAGATCTAACTGCCGAGGATATTATTGGTTTTCAACTTCGATTAGAGTTCTACTCCTATTCATTACATTCGCCTGAAATATGGTGTGCAGCTTGTATTATGAATGATGATACAGATCCAACACATTTCTATTATTTCAAAAATTGGATTATTTCGCAAGGACAAGAATTGTTTGAAAAGGCAATTTTGAATCCTGATAATTTAGCTGATTATTTTAACGAAGGCTTCAACGAAGATGATTTATATGAATTTGAAGATTTTCATTTAATCGCTGATGATGTTTTCTATGAAAAATTCGAACACAAGATTATTGACTTTGTAAACAAAGAATGTTTTAAATTTTATACAGAAAAATCTCCAAAACCTGAGTTTGATTGGGATGATGAAAATTTAACCAATTTGCAAATCATTTGTCCAAGATTATTCAAAGTTTTTATCGAAGATTATTCTCCAGATGATGACGAAATGGAGGATGATTTTGATGATGAAGACGAGTTTTTATAATGATAATATTTAATACCCATTTTATTCCTTCAAGGGAAGATAGTGCTCTAAGGAAAATTGTCACATTAATTTCAGTAGTTGCCTATTTCTTTTTTATATTAATTGGATATAGCGCATTCAATTATTTTTTAATTTCTGGACATATTATAGTTCAACTTTATTTTATAATTAGTAATAGTAAAGAGTCTTATGAGTTTAATAACAACAAACTTATTTATACTAATTTAGTATATAAGAAAGCGATAGATTTCACAAGCTATAGTATTACAAACGGTGAATATAAAGATTCTTATAAAAAGAAATCTAATGGACAATTAATTCAATTGTATGCTGATAATAAAATAGTTTGTCGTATTAAAGAAGTTCATAATAAATATGTGTTTGATGAGAGATTCTATCTTATTTAAAAACTAATTATCCTGAAATAAAAAAGAATGAAGATTTTGAAATAAGTTTTGTAGAAAAAGAATATATTATAATTACATCATTGATTTTCTCCTCTTTAATAATATTTATTTTATCTTTTAGCATAGAAAATTATCAGCCTGATAAAATACAAGAATACAAAACCATTAAAGGTCATATGGCTTATCAGCCAGAAATAGATTTTAGTGGAAAAAGGAAAAATCGAAAAGAATATTTAATCTTTAAATTAAAAGAATATCCTCAAATAAATTTCAATTTACAATATGAAAATTTCAATAAAATTAATGGATATGAATTTGTTAAAACAAATCATCAAAATAATTTGATTGAATTCGAAATTTTTAAAGAGGATAATGATTACAAAATCAAAAAACTGGCACAACCTTATTTTTATTCTCATTTAAATAATAAGAAAATAATATCAATACAAGCTTTAAAATATCAAAATAAAGAGTTAATACAAATCGATTTTTCAAATAAATTTCAAGGGCGATTTGATTTATTACTAATGTGTTTAGGAGTATTATTGATTGTATTGATTACATATAATATTTATTGCATAACAAGAATTTTAAAATAAAAAAAGGAACTCAAATTTGAGTTCCTTTACTATTTTGATTAAGAATATTCTTATCCTAAAACTTTTGCAACTGTAGCTCCAATATCAGCAGGAGATGCAACAACGTGGATTCCACATTCTTCCATAATTGCCATTTTAGCTTGTGCTGTATCATCAGCTCCACCAACGATAGCTCCAGCGTGTCCCATTGTACGACCTTTTGGTGCAGTTTGTCCTGCAATAAATCCTACAACTGGTTTAGTTCCATTTACTTTAATCCAACGAGCAGCCTCAGCTTCTAATTGTCCACCAATTTCACCAATCATTACGATACACTCAGTTTCTGGGTCATTCATAAATAATTCAACAGCTTCTTTCGTTGTAGTTCCAATAATTGGGTCTCCTCCAATTCCGATTGCTGTAGAAATTCCGTAACCAGCTTTTACAACTTGGTCAGCAGCTTCGTAAGTTAAAGTTCCTGATTTAGAAACGATACCAACTTTACCTTTTTTGAAAATGAAACCTGGCATAATACCAACTTTTGCTTCCTCAGAAGTGATAACACCAGGACAGTTAGGCCCGATTAATGTTACATCTCTTTGATCAACATACGCTTGTACTTTTACCATATCTTCTACTGGAATACCTTCTGTAATACAGATAATTACTTTGATACCTGCTTCTGCAGCTTCCATTACAGCGTCAGCAGCGAATGCTGGTGGAACGAAAATAATAGAAACGTCTGCTCCTGCTTGATCAACAGCATCTTTTACTGTGTTAAAAATTGGTAACCCTAAGTGAGTTTGTCCTCCTTTCCCTGGAGTTACACCACCTACTACTTGTGTTCCATATTCAATCATTTGCTCAGCATGAAAAGTTCCTTCTTTCCCTGTGAAACCTTGAACGATTATTTTTGAATCTTTGTTTACTAATACAGACATTGTGATTTTTAATTTACACAAATATAAAAGGAGTTTTGCATTTTAAAAAATATTCAATGTAAAAAATACACTAAATCTTTATTGGAACAGGACAAAAAAGGATAAGATATTTATCATAAAAAAAGCCGACCAAACGGTCGGCTATAAAATATTTTCTATAGATAATTTTATTTTCTCTTGTAATCGCGAACCATTATCTCTGTGACAGCCATTTTTTTATACAATCCTCGAGCCTCTTCAGCTGGATAACCAAAATATGTTTTTCCTCCTTCCAGAGATTTACTAACTCCTGCTTGTGCTAATAATACCGCTTTTGTACCGATTGTTACACCACTTGTAATCCCAACTTGTCCCCAAATAGAAACTTCGTCTTCTACATTTACACAACCAGCAATTCCAACTTGCGAAGCAATCAAACATTTTTTACCAATAATTGTATCGTGACCAATCTGAATTAAATTATCCATTATTGTTCCTTCACCAATAATTGTAGAAGCAGAAACTCCTCTATCTATCGTACAATTCGCACCAATTTCTACATTATTTTCGATGATAACATTTCCGACAGATTTTAAACGATCAAAACCTGTTTCACGGTTTTTGTAGTAAAATGCATCAGCTCCTAAAACTGTTCCCGAACGAATAATTACATTATCTCCGATAATTGCATAATCATTGATTGAAACATTAGAATGAATCACACAATTTTTTCCAATTTTGACATGATTTCCTATAAATGCGCCTGGCTGAATAATTGTTCCTTCACCTATTTCTGCAGAATCAGAAATTTGTTTTGTAGCAGCTTCAAACGCCATAAAATGTTGTCCAATTTTGACAAAATCACGGAAAGGATCATCAGAAATCAACAAAGCTTTTCCTTCTGGACAATCAACTTCTTTGTTAATCAAAACAATTGTAGCATTCGATTGTAGCGCTTTATCATAATATTTTGGATGATCAACAAAAACAATATCTCCCGCTTCTACACGGTGAATTTCATTGATTCCTTCTACTGGAAAATTTTCGTCTCCAATAAATTTCGCATCGATAATTGATGCTATATCTTTTAATTGATGTGTTTGTGGAAATTTCATCTTTCTCTCCTTTTAAAAAGTCTACAAATATAAAAATAAAAAAGCTGTCAAAAAATGACAGCTTTAATGATTTATGAATTGAATTTCATTATTTTTTCTTGAAAACCATTGTTTTAACATCATTTGCAAACAAAACTAATTTTCCGTCTACAATTTCGTATTTGTTTACATTGTTAAAACGCTCTCCAAAAGCATCAGAATCTACTCCTTGACAAGCCATACGCGTAGTTGCGATGTTTTTTACAGTCAATGAATTGCCAACCGCTACATAAGCTCCTGTCAAATTATTACATCCATCATTACCAGAAACTTTGTTATTTTGGAATGTTAATGTAGGTTTTTGATTTGGAAAACGATCATCTAATGATTTTGCACTTCTATCTTTACCAATAAATTCTTCTAATTCCCAAGAACCTGCTAAAGTACCAGGACGAACAAAAGTCATGATGACAATATCTCCTTGAATTAATAATAATTTATTATCTGAAATAGAGTATTTTAATTTTCCGTTTAATTTTGAACTGAAATTAGAATCTTCTACATTTTGACAAGCTTTCATCGTAGACATCATATTACCAAATGTAATTTCATTTCCAGAAATTGTAACTCCTCCATTCAAAGTGTTACAACCATCCGAAACATTTAACATACTATTCGAAATAAAATTAAGGTAAGGAGTTCCCATTGGATAAGCTTCTGCAATAGAACCTGCCTTCATAAAATTGATTTGGCTCAACTCCCATTTTCCTAAAATAGAGTTGTTATTTGTGTTTTCAGTATTACCTATCACGTTATTAACAGTAGAACAAGATGTTAAAAATCCTGTTGCTAAAATTGCTGCAAAAGATATTTTTAAAATTGTTGATTTCATAAAATTTAATTTCAAGTTTCAGTCTAATAAACGAATATCATACAAAATCTCAAAAATGTTAAAATTCGTTTCTACAAAGGTTTTGAAAAGATGAAGCCAAGTAAAGAATTTGTTTTAATTTTGAGAAATAATTTGTTTACATAATTCTAAAAAATAATTCAATTTGATTTCTCAAAGAACGATAGATATAATTTTCGAAACAGCTCGTGTAGAAGAAGTTGTTGGTGATTTTGTTACCTTAAAACGTGCAGGTTCTAGCTTAAAAGGACTCTCGCCTTTTGGTAATGAAAAGACACCTTCTTTTGTTGTTTCGCCTGCCAAACAAATCTGGAAAGATTTTTCTTCTGGAAGAGGTGGAAATGTTGTGACTTTTTTGATGGAAGTTGAACAATTTACTTATCCAGAAGCGTTGCGATGGCTGGCAAAACGTTATAACATCGAGATTGAAGAAGATGGTGAATATACTTTTGAGCAACAACAAGAAGAAAAAGACCGAGAAAGTTTATATATCTTGACTGATTTTGCGAAGAAATTCTTCACTAATCAATTGCATAATTCGGAAGAAGGAAATTTAATTGGTCTGAGTTATTTCCGTGAACGTGGTTTCACCAAAGAAACTATCGATAAATTTGAACTTGGTTATTCGCCAAAACAATGGGATGCTTTTGCTGAATATGCTTTAAAAAATGGTTATTCGAAAGAATTAATTGAAGAAGCTGGTTTAGCAACTTTCAAAGAAGATAATAAGAAATATGATAAGTTTCGCGAACGTGTTATGTTTCCTATTTATAGTTTTTCTGGTAGAACATTAGGTTTTGGTGGACGAATTTTGCGAAATGATGCCAAAGCTGCTAAATATTTAAACTCTCCCGAAAATAAAATTTATCATAAAAGTAAAACGCTTTACGGATTATTTCAGGCAAAGCAACACATTACAAAAGCCGATCAATGTTTTTTGGTTGAAGGTTATACAGATGTTTTGTCTCTGCATCAAGCTGGAATACAAAATGTGGTGGCGAGTTCTGGAACAGCACTTACAAATGAGCAAATTCGTTTGATAAAACGTTTGACAGAGAACATCATTGTGATGTACGATGGCGATAATGCTGGTATCAAAGCTTCTTTCCGCGGAATTGATATGATTTTGGAACAAGAAATGAATGTCAAAATTCTATTGTTACCAGAGGGCGAAGATCCGGATTCGTTTGCGAAAAAACATTCGACAACAGAAATCGAAGCGTATATAAAAGAAAATGCCTCCGATTTCATTCGTTTTAAGGCAAATGTTTTGTTGGAAGATGCGAAGAATGATCCTATCAAAAAAGCTGAATTAATCAGAGAAATTGTAAAATCGATTTCACTTATTCCGAATATTATCAAACAAGAAGTTTACATTTCAGAAACTTCTAAAATTATGGAAATTCGAGAAGAAGTTTTGTTCAAAGAGTTAGCTCAATTGCAAAATTCTGGAGATAAATCGACTTCTTCGTCTTCTCATATTACCGATAATGCACGAACGAAAAAAACTGCTATTTCGGTTGTTCCGCCTACAAAAGAAGTCATCAATGTTCAGCAAACTGTAGAAAATGAAATCATTAAGTTGATTATGCAATTTGGTGATTTAGAAGTTGATTTGAAGAACGAGAACAACGAGCTATATAAAACAACAGTTAACCAAGAAATCATTTCTCAATTTGATGAAAACGAGTTAAGTTTGAGTAATCCACTTTATCAATCTATTTTAGAAGAAGTGAAAGTTGGTTTGGGAAATGATGAATTGCGAACAGGAACTTATTTTTCTCGATTAACCAATCCAGAAATTGTACAGCTTGCTTCGGAAATGATGTTAGAAAAACATAGTTTAAGCGAAAACTGGACAGTAAAGCAAGGCATCAACATTAAGAAAAAAGAAGAATTTGTGCACAAAGATTTATTTGATGTTTTACTTCGCTTCAAAATTATTTACATAGATAATGTGATTAAAGAATTGATGCATCAAACAAAAAATCCTGAATTATCAATCGAAGAAACGAGTCAAATTCTTCAACAAATTATGCATTTTACTGGATTAAAAAATATCTTAAATCAACATCTTAATCGCGTCATTTAATTTAACATTTACTGATTAAAATCACAACTCACTGACTAATAAATATTTACATAAAAATTACAAATAGTTCTTAAAAATTTTAATAAGTGACTATATTTTTAACTTATTGTTAACAATTCTTTATAAAGCTACTAAACATAGACATTTAGGTCTCTTTTATTTTCTAAAAAAACATTAGAAAAAACTATGCATGTACAAACAAAATCTATTATGCTTATTTTAGATAAAGATTCAGAAAGAACTAAAGAATGACAAAGAATATTTTAACATTATTAGTAATGCTGATGATTATCCCAATGGCTCAAGCTAAAGGAAAATCAAACTTTTCAATAGAAAATCCGTTACCAGTTACTATAACTAAAAATTTGAAACTTAATATAATCAATAAATTTTCAGATTTTAATAAAACAGATAACACTGCGATTTCGGAAATTGTTGAAAAAGCTGGAAAAAAAGTAAGTGGAATTGTATCATGGTATGCTGATAAATTTCACGGTAAAAAAACTTCTAGTGGCGAGTTATATAACAAAAATAACTTAACTGCAGCCCACAAAACTTTACCATTCGGTACAAAAGTCAAAGTAACCAATACAAATAACGGAAAATCTGTTGTTGTAAAAATAAACGATAGAGGACCACATACAAAATCTCGTTTATTGGATTTGAGTAAAGCAGCGTTTACTTCTATAGGTTCTATTAATTCGGGAACATTAAACGTAGAAATGGAAGTTGTAGAGTAAAACAATTTTTAGATATTAAAAAAGAAAAGGATTGA